>JAFTIV010000066.1 GCA_017456685.1 Clostridia bacterium
CACAAGCATTAGCGTAGAGGTAAGAGGCTTTGATGATAGCGAGGGAGGTAACTTCTACACCCTTAACCTCATCACCGCAATCGCAGTTAAAACAGCTGACGGCGTACACTATGTTCAAGCAGGACTTAAGAATTCTCCAAACACAACCCAAACAGTTGATGGAGTTGACTTTAACAGAGTAACCGCAAATAATATCTATAACCCAACCCCACAAGCATAATAAATCAAAAATCACCGACCCCGTGTCGGTGATTTTTTTGTTGTGAGTAAGCAAAAGCTTTATTTTATTTTTGCCTTTGTTCTGTGCCTTTTACGGCTACAGAGAGGCTTGAGATATGGTGCAGAAGGTGCGAGTGCGTACGCGTCGGCGTATAGGCATACGGCAGAGTAGCAATCGCACCTAAAAGGCAAATCGAATAAAAAAGAAGAGATTTGCCTTTTGAGCAAATCTCAACCTTAAAAATAATATTGTATTGTTGTGAGTAAACAAAAGCTTTATTTTATTTTATTTTTGCCTTTGTTCTGTACCTTATATCAAGCCTCTACTTGGTAAATAGCTCGGCAATTTGCACCGCATTAGTCGCCGCACCCTTTCTTACTTGGTCTCCACAGCACCAAAGAGTAATGCCGTTATCGCAAATAAGGTCCTTACGAACTCTACCAACAAAAACAAGGTCTTGGTCGGAGGTTACGATAGGCATAGGGTATATCTTGTTAGCACCATCATCATAAAGCCTACAGCCCTTTTCGTTAGCAATAGCGCTTTTTACCTCTTCAACAGTAAGTGGCTTTTCGGTAACACCAGTTACAGAAATAGAGTGAGAGCGAACAACAGGAACACGCACACAGGTGCAGGTTACATTAAGCTCAGGCAAGTGAAGGATTTTTCTGCCCTCGTTTTGCATCTTCATCTCCTCGGTTGTGTATCCGTTATCGCCAAATGAGCCGATATGAGGGATTACATTGCAAGCGATTTGATGCTGGAAAACCTCAGCCTTAATCTCGCTACCCTCAAGAACAGCCTTCATTTGCTCCTCAAGCTCAACAGGTCCTTGCGCACCTGCACCGCTTGTAGCCTGATAGGTTGAAGCAACCATGCCCTTTATTCTTGAAAGCTTGTTAATAGCATTTACAGCAACAAGAGTAATAATAGTTGAGCAGTTAGGGTTAGAGATAACACCATTGTGCTTGAACGCATCCTCTGGATTGATTTCAGGAACAACAAGAGGGGTATCATCGCACATACGGAAAGCACTTGAGTTGTCAACGAAAATAGCGCCAGATGCTACAATATCGTCCTTGAATTGCTTAGCAACTGCGTTTGTAGCAGCACCAAGAACAATGTCAAGCCCCTCAAATGCACCGAAATCAGCAAGCTGAATTTCGATTTCCTTGCCCATAAATGGGAGCTTCTTACCAACACTGCGCGCGCTTGCGAGAAGTCTAAGCTCACCAATAGGGAAATTTCTCTCTTCAAGCACCTTCATCATTTCACGGCCAACTGCACCAGTTGCGCCAAGAATACCTACATTAAACTTTTTCATTCTTCTACCTCGCTAAGATTATAGAGCACTCTAATCGCCTTCTTGAAATCCTTATCATCAACACCGATGATAATGTTAATCTCGTCAGCACCCTGCTCAATCATTCTAATATTTATATTATTCTCACCAAGAGATGTGAAAATCTTACCTGCAATACCGATATTAGCGGCAAGCTTTCTGCCAACGATAGCAATAAGGCTTATATCGTTAGCGATTTTGATACTGTCAGGAGCAATAGCCTCGTTAAGAGCAGAGATGAGCTCGTGAAGATTATTCTCGATAGCACTTGTAGCAACGACAACAGAGAAGCTGTCAATAGAGCTTGGAATGTGCTCAATTGATATGCCAGAGCGCTCAAATACCTCAAGCGCGCGTCTTATATAGCCAACCTCGTCGTTCATTCTGTTTTTAGCAATTGTGATAATAGAGTAATGCTTTTTACCCGAAATACCTGTGATGAAGTGAACATTTTTGTTCTCCTCCTCGTCGTCAAACTTCTCCATAATGAGAGTTCCACGCGCATTCATATCGTTGGTATTTTTGATATAAAGCGGAATAGATTTTTGTCTTACAGGAAATACAGTCTCCTCGTGAAGAACCTCGGCACCCATATAGGAAAGCTCGCGAAGCTCTGCAAAGGTTACATTTTCAATAGGTCTTGGATTGTCAACAATTCTTGGGTCAGCAGTCATAATACCAGAAACATCGGTCCAGTTCTCGTACATATCTGCATTGATAGCAGCCGCAGCAATAGCGCCTGTAATATCGGAGCCACCGCGAGAGAAGGTCTTGATGCTTCCATCAGGCATAGCGCCATAGAAGCCAGGAATTACAATGTGAGGTGTATGCTCAACAATTGATGCCAAATTTTCATAAGACTTTTCAAAGTTAACCTTGCCGTTGTAGTTGAATACAAGCCAAGAAGCACTATCAACGAAGGTGTAGCCAAGATACTCAGCCATAAGTCTTGCGTTGAGGTATTCACCGCGAGAAACGATGTGGTCAACGCTTGTTTTCTTGTTAAGACCAGAGGCGATTACATCAAACTCATAGTCAAGGTCCTGCTTGAGCCCGCAGGAGTTTTTGATTTCAATGTATCTTTCCTTGATTTTATCGAAGATGTCATCAAATGGAGCATTAAACTTGATGTGTGCCTGCAAGAGGTAGAGAAGGTCAGTAACCTTCATATCACCGCTAAAGCGCTTACCAGGTGCCGAAACTACAACAATTGCCCTTGATGGGTCTGCATCAATAATCTTTTTTACTTTAGCAAAGGACTCGCCCGATGCAAGGGACGAACCGCCAAACTTTACTACCTTTATCATATTTACTCCTCAATTCCCGCGAAAAATGCGCTATCGTCAAGGGCGTAAATTTCCTTAGCAACACTGTGCATCTTAGATACGGTTATTTTCTTAGTTGTTATAAATTTATTTTCGCCAATTACCTCGACCTTGTCGAAAAAGTCGTAGTTAACATCAGCGCTTGTTCTTATATAATATGCTCTTTCACAGCCGTCGTTACAAGCCTTAAGAGTAACACAAACATCGCTTTGCTCAGCCTTACCCTCGATAATGTCGATAACATCCTGTGCAAGAGAATTTCCTGTTGGATATTTTCCAGCACCTTGACCATAGAAGGAAAGGCGACCAACACCCTCGCCAAAGAGCGAAATCATATTGTTATTCTTGTTTACATTGCTTTCAAGAGCACCAGAGTCAAGAAGAGTAGGCTCAACAAAAGCGCTAACGCTGTTTTCGTTCTTAATACCAAAGCCAAGATAGCGAACAGTCTTGCCGAGCTTAGAGGTGATATAGTCAATGTCAGCCTTTTTGATATATCTAAGAGAGAAAATATCAACATTTTCTTCCTTTATTATAGTATTAAAGGCGATGCTTGACGAAATTGCGGTTTTTCTTGCGGTATCAAGACCGTCAATGTCAGCAGAGGGGTTAGCCTCAGCATAGCCAAGCCTTTGAGCCTCGGCAAGAACCTCGTCAAAATCACTTCCGTTTGAAATCATAGCATCAAGAATGAAGTTTGTAGTTCCATTCATAATACCCATAATCTTGTATATATCGTCGCATCTTGTGCTTCTTCTAAGATTGTAAAGCCAAGGAATTCCACCGCCTGCACTTGATGTGAAGCGAAGTGTAACACCATTCTCACAAGCGAGCGCGTGAAGCTCATCATAATATGTGCAGATAAGATGCTTGTTGGAGCTAACAACGCTCTTTCCAGCCTTGAGCGCCTTCACAACAAATGTGTGCGCAGGCTCAAGCCCGCCGATTGCCTCGGCAACAACTCCTATCTCCTTGTCATTAAGAATATCGTCATAGTTCGCGGTGAGCTTGTCCCCAAGCTCGTCGTGAGGACGAATGTCAAGAACCCTCTTAACCTCATATCCGTGCTTTTCGAGTATCTCAAAAGCGCCTGAACCAACGACTCCAAAGCCTAAAATAGCAGTTTTCATAAAAAAATTTACCTTTCTTTGAGTCTTTATTTCAAAAACACTTGTTTTTCTTTTGGAAATAGTGTATCATATAGGAAAGAAAAAATCAAGGGGTATTTTAAAAAATGTTTTATTTAAGTACAAGAAATGAAAAAATAAGAAAAACTCCCGCCGAGGCAATCCTTGAGGGACTTGCTAAGGACGGCGGTCTTTATATGCCGGAGAGCTTTGAGGGACTCAAATTCCCAATGGAAAATCTTGAGCAAATGACAAGTCGACAAATCGCCGCAAAGGTGCTTGAGCTTTTCTTCGGTGGAGACTCAATGTTTACCGAGGATGACGACAAGCTTGACGAGTTTGATAAGCTCGTTATGAGGGCTTACGGCGGAAAATGGGGCAATGGCGGAAGCGACTATGCACCCGTATCAGCAGTTGGCGATGCTTATGTTATGGAGCTCTATCACGGACCAACCTGCGCCTTCAAGGATGTAGCGCTTCAAATTCTACCTCACCTTATCGTTGAGGCAAAGCGCGCAACAGGAATGAAGGATGAAATCGTAATTCTTACCGCAACAAGCGGAGATACAGGCGGAGCAGCCCTTTCTGGCTTCTCAAACATCGACGGCGTTAAAATTATTGTATTCTATCCAAAGAATGGTACAAGCGCAGTTCAGGAGCGTCAAATGGTCTCCTGCGATGGCAAGAACACCTGCGTTTGTGCAGTTGTCGGCAACTTCGACGATGCTCAAAGCGGAGTTAAGAAAATATTTGCCAACCTCGCTCTTCCAAAGGGTGTTGTTCTCTCAAGCGCTAACTCAATCAATATAGGTCGTCTTGCGCCTCAGGTTGCATACTACTTTAAGACCTACAATAACCTTCTTCGCGACGGAAAAATCAAAATGGGCGACAAGGTTAATTACATTGTTCCAACAGGAAACTTCGGCGATATCTTGGCAGGTCTTTTTGCTAAGAAGATGGGACTCCCCGTTGGAAAGCTCGTTTGTGCATCTAACGAGAACAAGGTTCTTACCGAGTTCTTCGAGAGCGGAACATATAACAAGAACAGGGCCTTCCATGTTACAAAATCTCCCTCTATGGATATTCTTATCTCCTCTAACCTTGAAAGACTTCTTTATATCGTTTGCGGTGCAGAGAAGTGCGCAGGCTATATGAAGCAGCTCAACGAGACTGGAGAATATACAATCACCAAGCAGGAGCTTGCACAAATAAGAGAGCTTATTGATGCAGGCTATGCTGATGATAAGGCATCTTACGAAACAATAAAGGCAGTTTACGATAAATACGGCTATCTTATGGATACCCATACCGCGGTTGCTTGGAGCGTTTATGAAAAATGGGCTAAGGAAAGCGGAAACACCGACACCTGTGTCGTTCTTTCGACAGCCTCGGCATATAAATTCGCATCAAGCGTAATGACTGCACTTGAACAAGACTTCAACGACGAATTCGACGCTGTAAGCAAGCTAAATTCCTACACAGGAGTCAGCGTTCCTTATGGACTTGATGACATCGAAAACCGTCAAATTATCCACACAACAGTGCTCGAAAAGGGCGAAATGATGGATTTTGTAGGCAAGATGATTGCAAAGAAGGACTGGACAAAATAAGAGGTGTGATATGAAGCACAAGTATCTGTTAATTGATACAAGCATTTTGCCTGAGTGCTACGAAAGAGTAATCGAGGCAAGGGCTTTGCTTGCAAGCGGTAGGGCTAAGGATGTGTCGGAGGCTACGAAAACCGTTGGCATTTCAAGAAGCACATATTATAAGTACAAGGACTATGTTTTTGCTTTAAACGCAGACACAGAGTGCCATAAGGCAATTCTTTCCTTCACTCTTTCTCACAAGGCAGGAGTTCTTGGAGAGGTTCTTAAGGTTCTTTCGCAAAATGGGGCAAATATTCTCACAATTAGCCAAAATCTGCCGATAAATTCGCAGGCTCACGTTGTTGTAACCCTCGATATTATGCATCTTTCCTGCAAGGCAGATATGCTTGTAGCAATGATAAATAGCGTCGATGGGGCGACTGGAACTAAGCTGATTTCAGTAGAATAAAATTTATTTTAAAAAATTTCCAAAAACCTATTGACACGACCATATATATATGGTAAAATAAGAGCGTATAAAAGGCTAACTATAACTTAAAGGAGAGCTGTTATGAAGTACACAACACCTAACTACGAAGTAGAAGTAGTAGAGACTAACGATGTTATCACTGTTTCTGTTGCTAACCCAATCTATACCAATGGTAACGATGAGCCAGTAGGTACTGTACAGACCAACGAGGAAAACGGTACTGTAAATGTAAAGATTCCTGAAGTTGGAAAAGTATTTATTTAATGTCATTTTGAGTACGATTAAATCCCACCATTTTTGGTGGGATTTTTTCATTTTATTAAATATATATAATAAAAGGAGCGAGCAAAATAGCTCGCTCAAATTTTATTTTATTTTGTATTTGTAAATAGGCGTAAGCTCAATCCACTCGTTTTTCGATGGACAGATTGAATATTTTCCTATGCACGAAAGAATGTACCACGCGGACATGCTTCCGTTGTCTTCGTCACCAGGAAATGCATCGACAGTAAAAAGCTCAGTGCAAATTTTCTTAATCCATTTTTCACTCTTTTTTGTCTCGCCAAGATAAGCATAGAAATATGGAAGCGCAAAGGACGGCTGATTAGATATTGCACATTGCCCAAAATCGACCTGTGCCATCTCGGTCATCTCGTGAATTTCTCCGCCATACGCACCAACCTCGTAAAGAGGCTTGGCATCGAACAGCTCATCAAGCCTTGAAAGAAGCTTTTCCTTGCTACCAAATAGCTTGCAAAGCCCCTCAATGTCGTGAACAACAGAGAAGGTAGAGTGCCAGGCGCTCGACTCCGTGTAATCTCCACCCCAACGATATGGAGAAAAATCACCGCGGAGCTCACCGCTTGTGTCCTTCGCCCTCATAAAGCCCGTTTCCTTGTCGAAAAGGGCAGTGTATGATAGAGCGCGCCTTGAATACTGCTCATAAATCTCTGCTTTTCCAAGCGTCCTTGCAACAGTAGCAATGCAATAGTCACCATACGCGAAATCAAGAGTTAAATTTACACTCTCCTTATACTTGTCGCAGGGCACATAGCCATATTTTATATAGTCTAAAATACCCTCGCGCCCATATCGCCTGTCCTCTGCTTTAGTCGTTGCGTGCTTTATCATAGCCTCAAGTAGCCCCTCGTGTAGCCTTCGAGTGCCAATGTCCTTGACAACCGCATCAGCAATAACCGCATCTATAAGCGTGCTTGGCATACAACCGACCTCACCAATTGACGGTCACCTCGGTAAAAAGCCACTTTCAAGATAATCATTCAAGAAGCCCTCAAGAATGCTTTCATATTCGTCTTTTGCAATTAAACTAAATAAAGGAAATTGCGTGCGATAGGTGTCCCAAAGACCTGTATCCGTGTATCTAACACCCTTGCATACTGTGCCAAGCGACGGAGAGTAGTGAAGCGCCGTCCCCTCGCCATCAAGCTCATATGCCTTGTGGGGGAACAAAAATACACGATACATACAGGAGTAAAAGATGCGCTTTTGCTCCTCTGTGGCATCAATCTCTATTCTTGAAAGCTTTTCCTCCCATGCTTCCTTCGCCTCGGCTCTTATTTCATCAAGGCTCTTGTCCGCACACTCTCTTTCAAGATTTAAAAGCGCCATTTCAAAGCTTATATATGAAATTCCAACCCTTGCCTCAAGGCTTTTTCCCTTGATTGAAAGGTGACACGCACAAGCCTCCTCATCAATAACGACTGAGCTGAGCTCGTCAAGAGGCTTTATTACAAAATACATCTTAAAGTCCTTGGCGTCGTCCTTTGAATGATGGTCGTTTGTGCCGTATATTATGCCGTTTTCATGCTTAAAGCGTGTGTTTCCTGCAACATTTAGGATTGAAAATACATTCTTTGTATCAAAATCATAGCTTAGCCTTATAGCACAGCCACGCTCCGTCGGTGCAAGCTCGAAAAGACAGCCTGAGCGAAGGAGCTTGATTTTTAAATAGTCTGGGCAAAGCTCACCGTCCTCTATGCGATACCCACTCCACGCGAGCGCGGGTGAGCTTGAGATTACATCTCTTTGAGGAGTGAACAAAATCGTACCATAATCATCAATCCAAGGGCTTGGCTGATGAGTTAGGCGAATTCCCTCAAGATATGGCTTTCTCGGTGAGAAAAACCATTCCCTTTGCCCCTCAAGCCTTTCGGTTTGAGGGCAAAAGGATACCATACCAAAGGGAAGCTGTGTAAGGGCAAGGGTGTTACCGCGCGAGAAGCGAGGAGAGCTGTCCGTGCCCATTTTAGTGTTTACATAATCAATATACATAAATTAGCCTTTAAAGGTAATAGTTGCCTTGAATTCGGTTGCATCACCATTTAAGGTGTAATCAATAAGATAGCAGGTCTTTTCGTAGCTTCCGTTTTCGTCAGGGAGCTGGTCAACCATTTGATATTCAATAACCTCAAGCGTTACATCACTTGATGGAGAAACACGAACATCCTCAACGATTATGTCGCTTCCCTCAACAACAGGCTTTATTAGAGTTACAAAGCGCTCTGTGATTTTTGTTTTATCACTGAAGGTGAATTTGTCGTGCATTTCAATCTTGTCATCAAGAGGCAAGAACATTCTCTCTGCCTTTTGAAGCTTTGTGTGCTTCTTTTTGTCGTAGCCGAGAGTAAAGTCCATATAAACAACACCCGTCTCCTCGTTGTAAACGGCTCTTGCCTTGTTCGTGTCATCGCCACCCTGACCAATTCCGTCAAAGTATGGAAGATTGTGAGAGAAAGACGAGGGCTGGAAGTATTCGTTTCTTCTTGAGCCCTGATAGCCTGGCCAGTTACCAGGACCGATATAGCCGAAATCATAGAAGATTTGTCTGTTATGTCTTGCAAGAATAAATGAGCCAATGTCCTGATGGTTGTGGCTCTCCCACTGGTTTCCACCCTTAAGAGCAAAGCCGTAAGTGTCTGTGCGCTTTATAAAATAGTTAGAAACAGGAGCATAATATGTCGCATTGTCAAGCGTTGTCGATGTAAAATCGGGATTATAATAAACAGTTGAGCGAACTGCAAATGCCCAGTGACAGTAAGCAACAATTGTCGCTTGGTCAAGGGTGAGATTTTCAATTGCATCGCCATAAACAGTCTTAAGCATATGAGGCAAGCCTACCCAATAGCCCTCTCTTGCATTAACATCACTATACATAGCGAGCACATTTGGCTGAAGATGCATCTTTTGAATGAACTGAGAAATTGCCTTAACCTTGGGATTCTTGAGCCAGTCATACTCACCATTTGAAAACTCGCGAAGAAGCATAGAATAAACAGAGAAGAAGCCGAAGCCAAAGCCCCAGTATGCCGTTCCCTCAACGCACATTCCGTCATCGTCATAGCTATTAAGATAGCATTCCATAGAAGCCTGAAGCCTTGGAAGCTGGCGCTTGAATTCCTCAGGGTCCTCATACATAAGAACTCCGCCAACCGCGCCTGTACAAACGGCTGTCCAGTTGTTGTTGTGTGTTTCCCAGAAGAATTTTCTTGTGAGATAAGGCTCGATTGTGTGGCGCCTAATCTCGTAGGCTATTCTGTCAACAAGAAGCTTTGGAAATCTGTCCTTGAAAAGGCTCTTAATCTCCGCCATAGAGAAGGCAAGAGATGCTGCAAATATATCAATAAGACC
>JAFTIV010000067.1 GCA_017456685.1 Clostridia bacterium
GATGAAACAAGCTGTCCGCCAACTAAGCCACCGAGCATTTTGTCACTTAAGGTAACCCCTGCTGGCAGGCTTGAAACAAAGCTACTCTCAAACACATTGCCAAGAAAGGTTGCGTACAAAACAAGCAAAATAGCAGGTGTTATAAGGGCTGTAAAGAACATTCCCTTGTCCTTGAAGAAAAGCTTGATATTTCTTTTTATAAGAGTTAAAAGAGTTGTCATTTTTCCTCACCCCCTACAAGCACCTTTCCAGTAACCGCAAGAAAAACATCGTCCATTTTTCCCTTTGTTATCTCGTAATCACAAAATAGCTCAGGATTTTTCAAAATCAACTCAGTTGCAGCACTCGTGTTAGGCACAAAAATACGACACGCATCGCGTATTTTATCATACTTAAGCCCAAGAGAGGTAAGCTTCTCCTCGTTCGCTCCATAAATAGTTATAAAGTCGCCCGTGTACGCATTTTTAAGCTCAAGAGGAGTCCCCTCGGCGCAAATTTTACCGCTGTCAAGAATAACAATATAATCTGCATCGCTCGCCTCCTCCCTATAATGAGTTGTCAAGAATACAGTCATATTTTCCTCTTTTCGAAGCGAGGAGATTACATTCCAAAGAAGCTTTCTTGTACGAGGGTCAAGACCAGTTGTTGGCTCGTCAAGAATTAAAATTTTAGGCTTGTGAATAAGCGCACGCGCCACATCAATTCTTCTGCGCTGACCGCCCGAGAGCTTTCCAAGCGCTCTGCCTAAAAGCTCCTTGAAATCAAGAAGCTCACTAAGCTCGCCAAGCCTTTTCTCAAACGCCTCTCCTGTAATTCCATAAAGCGAAGCACGGCTTTGTAAATTATCATAAACCGAAAGCGCTAAGTCAAGCCTGCTGTCCTGAAAAACGACCCCAAGCTCGCGCTTTATTTGGTCAGCACCAGTGTCGAGATTGTTTCCATCAATTATAATTTCACCCTCGTCCTTCGAAAGCTGACCACACATTATATTTATAGTAGTAGATTTACCAGCACCATTTATTCCAAGAAACGCAAAAAGCTCGCCCTCCTTGACTCTAAAGCTGAGGTCGCTAACAGCCCTTACCTCGCCAAAGCTCTTGGACAAATGATTTATTTCAATAATATCGCTCATATTGCCTCCTTTAATTAGTACTAACCTAATTTTACTCCTAAGTGAGCCGAAAATCAAGATTTTTCTGCTATTCGGCTCAAAAAATCACCTAAACGGAAAACGAGAGCCTCATAGACCCTCGTTTTGTCTTTTTCTCATTCTAATCCAGTTTATAAAGCTATACATATCGTTTAAGAGGAAGGATGCAAAGCAAATTACCACGGAAATATACGACATGTCCTCAATTGAGGCAAGCACCCATAAAATGATAAGAACAATATCATTTACCGCGTATGCAAGCGCAAAGTATGGCGAGCGTCTAAATAAGAAGTATGCCGCAAAAAAGCTCGTTGTAACTGACAAGGTGCTTACAATAAGATTAGCGGTATTGAAATATGCAAGAATAAAATAAAAGATAATTGTAACAGCAATGGCAAATATAATACCGATTATAACATCAATTGCCTTAAGGGTTGCAATTGTCACCTCGGAGCGCTTGCCCTTGTATGGGTTTCTAAGCCATGCTATAAGCGAGAAGGTTGCCATAGGCGCGCTCATTCCAAGATAGGTAAGCATTTCTCCGTAATATCCAAAGCCATACGAGATATAGCCATATATAAATGCGAAGATTATAATGAGCACCTGTCCAAACGGATTGCCCTTGGCATTAAAAATAAGAGATACCGCGCCAAGGAGCGAGGCAATAAGGGTCAGGTAATTTTCTCTGTCGAAAAGCAAAAAAGACACAATGATAAGTGTAAGAGAGGAGAAAAGCACAATTTTCTCCGTTCTTGAAAAATAATTTAAAAGCTTCTTAATTTTATTCATAATACCTCAAAAAAATAAGCACTCGAAAGCGCATCTTCAATGACCTAACGATACGCAACAAGTGCAAAAAGCAGCTTACTACCCGGTGGCAGTTATTTTACAATATTATTATATAGCTGAGCCTGAGCAATGTCAAGTATTTTTTTCTTATTATAAAAAATATAATAAACATAGTAGCAAAATAATTATATATTTGCTATAATTAGTTTATAGCATTCTACATATTAAAGGAGAGCATTATGAAAAGAGTAATAAGAAGGGGAGTCTTTGAGACAAACAGCTCAAGCTCACATAGCTTAACCCTGAAAAGGATAAAGGGTACCCCTAAAAACGAGATTGACGAGGATGCGTCCTTTGAAATTCGCTCGCCACTTGCTAAGACAATACAAATGCTTGGCTTAATTCAAAACGCAGAAAGCGATTATGAGGGCACAGCAATGTCAATTGACGAGCTTGATGAGGCTGGCGCTATAAAGCACCAAATCATAAAAGAGCTTAAGGAAAAGTACCCAGATGCTGTAATGCTTAAGACAGGCACAGAGATTAGCACCCTTGAGCTTTCTAATTTAATTACTCCAATAATTACAGACATCGAATTTAACGGAAACAAATTCTTCGGGAAATTCCAAGACCAAATCCTTACCTGCTTCTTTACAGTCGATTCAATGGCAAGGCATGTTGTACGCAAATTCAAAAAGGAAATGCTAAACGAGCTTGCTAAAATAAACAACTGGACGCTTGATGATGCAAAAAGAGAGGTTGAGTTTGAGGCGTTTGCAAACACTGAAATTCGCGATGCACTTGCAGATAAGAAAAATACGCTTGATAGGCTTAGAAAAATCGGGGAGCAGGACTATAGCTTTAGAGAGGCGTTTAGGGCAAGCGGAATAACCGATATTATCGCCTTTGCCGAGGATTATCTAATCACAGATTGCAAAAGCTTCAAAAAGCGCGTAAACGGTAAAATCTCCTGCGAAAGATATTTTTCAAACGGTTGCCTTAACTATTGCGACTGTGGCTTTGAAAGCTACTGTTCAATACTTGATAAGCTTGACCTTGATAGCTTTGCACCCGATGAGGAAATAAGACAGGTAGCACAGCGCTTCTTGTCAAACGAATATAAGCTTGTCGCTGTTGAAAAGTATTGTGGCTTCATCTTTGAAAAGACAGGAGAAATATTCTAATGCCACATAAGCTGATTGCTCTGTATCAAAACGGAAATTATCTTGTTAAGCTCTATAGCGACGGAACAAAAATCAAGCAAACGGGCGCGGATAATTTTATCGCAGAGTTCCCCGATAGTATAGACCTTAAAATCACTAATTATTGTGACAAAAACTGCCCGATGTGCCACGAAGGGTCAAGCACGCTTGGTGAGCACGCACAGCTTGACGCGGAATTTTTAGCAACCCTTAAAAGGGGCACAGAGCTTGCAATAGGTGGTGGAAATCCACTCTCTCACCCACAGCTTGAGCAATTTCTCGAGAGAATGAGCGCACAGGGCATAATTTGTAATCTCACAGTAAACGAAAAGCATCTTTTGGAGAATAAGGAGCGCATATCGCACCTTATTAGGAATAAGCTAATTTATGGTCTTGGCATATCAATGCAGAGCTATAATGAGCAGGCTGTGGAATTCGCAAGGTGCTATCCCAATACGGTTCTCCATCTAATAAATGGGGTGTTTATGGATTACGATAAAATTGCAGACAAGGGATTAAGAATTCTTATTCTTGGCTATAAAAAATTCGGCAGAGGCAATGCCTACTTCAGCCCTGAAATTGAAAATCAAATCGCCATTACAAAGAAAAAACTCCCCTCGCTTTTTGGCAAATTTAGGCTTATATCCTTTGATAATCTCGCCCTTGAGCAATTAGGGATTAAGGAGCTAATCGGCACTAAGGAGTACGATAATATGTATATGGGCGATGATGGAGAGGGAAGCATGTATATTGACCTTGTTGCCGAAAGCTTCGCGAGAAGCTCAACAAGCACAAAACGCTATCCCTTAGAGACGGAAATAACAAAAATGTTCAAAAAAATACAATTGATAAGAGGCTAATATGATACTTGATTTTTCACAAAATAATATAAAGGCAATATTCGAGGTCGATGAAAACGGAATTGTTACCCTAAATGAGCTTTGCGTTCCATCATATAAGAGCGAGTTGGCTAAGGACAAAAAATATTGCCATATAGTAGATATTCACATAAGCGGTGAAAACGCAGATGACCACCACGGCTCAAAGCATACAGGTGCATCAAGCAACGCAACTCTACGCTATAAGAGCCACACCTGTGAGCAAAATGAAAAGGGCACCCTTGTAAAATTCCTCTTGGCTGACAGCAAAATGGAGGCGACTGTTCATTATCAATTCTATGATGGCATCTCTGCCATTCGCTCGTGGACGAGTGTGAAAAATATAAGCACAGAGCCCCTTGGAATTGAATACATAAGCTCATTTGCCTACACAGGGCTCGAAAATAGCTCCCCTCTTGTTTATATGCCACATAACACCTGGTGTAGAGAGGTGAACTGGAAAAAATGCACCCTATCTCAGCTCGGTCTTGATAGAACAAATCCATTTTCAATAAAGAAAATAGGGGCGTCAAATACAGGTAGCTGGTCCTCAAAGGAATATCTTCCTATGGGCGCAATTAGCGACACAGAGAACACCCTTTTGTGGCAAATAGAGAATAATGGCTCGTGGCAATGGGAGATTAGCGATGTCAGCGATATGCTATACCTAAAGCTCAGCGGACCAAATGAAACAGAAAACGGCTGGTACAAATGCCTTGCACCAAATGAGGAGTTCGTCAGCGTAAAGGCATCAATTGCTATATCAAATAGCTTTGATAGTGCCCTTTGTGAGCTTACTAAATATCGCAGAGCAATCATTAAAAATAACAAGGAAAACGCGACACTCCCCGTCATATTTAACGATTATATGAACTGTCTTTGGGGTGACCCGACAGAGGAAAAGCTTATTCCAATCATCGAAAAGGCATCAAGCCTTGGCGCGGAGTATTTTTGCGTAGATGCGGGCTGGTATGCTGATGGCTACTGGTGGGATAGCGTTGGAGAATGGCTCCCCTGTGAATGGCGCTTCCCAAATGGAATTAAGTCAATCTTTGACCGCATAAGAGAAAAGGGAATGATACCTGGAATTTGGCTTGAAATTGAGGTTATGGGAATTGTCTGCCCAATCCTTGACAAATTCGACGACTCCTGCTTCTTTATGCGCCACGGAAAGCGCGTTATTGACCACGGAAGATATCAGCTTGACTTTAGAAGCCCCAAGGTGCGTGAGCACGCAAGCGCGGTAATTGACCGCGTCGTTAACGAATACGGGGTCGGTTATATCAAGATGGACTATAATATCGAGGCTGGCGTTGGCACAGAAACCGATGCCGATAGCTTCGGAGACGGGCTCTTGAAGCATAATAGAGCATATCTTGCTTGGCTTGATGAGATAATGCAAAAATACCCCTCGCTCATAATTGAGTGTTGCTCGAGCGGTGGAATGCGTATGGATTACGCAATGCTTGAAAGAGCACATTTGCAGTCCGTAAGCGATCAGGAAAGCTACAAAAATACAGCCCTTGTTTCCTCTAATATGGCTACAGCTATTCTGCCAGAGCAGGGCGCTATATGGTCATACCCCCTTGCAAGCGGTGATGAAAACGAGGCAAGCTTTAATATGATAGGCACAATGCTTCAAAGAATGCACCTGAGCGGAGAGGTCGCAAGGCTTTCTCAAAAACAGCTTGACGAGATTGCAGAGGGAGTTGCCCTCTATAAATCCTATCGTCACAAAATCCCAACCCTCTTGCCCTTTTACCCACTCGGCTTGAACTCATACACCGACGGCTGGGCTTGTGCAGGCTATAGGACGGATGACGAAAAATACATAGCCCTGTGGCGCTTAAATGGCGAAAATGATGAGATTTTTGTGCCTCTTGATACCGCAGAGCGCGCACAGCTCCTTTACCCAAGTAGCTCGAAATGCAAAATAACCAAAAAGCAAGATGGAGTGCTCGTGTCGCTCCCCGATTGCTATTCGGCTATACTTTTAAAGGCATAGGGCTTAAACATATAAAATAAAAAAGCATTGCACTCGGCAATGCTTTTTTTGCATTAAAAATTATTTTTCTGCGTAGATTACAGTAAGGTCTGGGTGAAGCTGAAGCACAGATGCAGGAACGAGAGGCGTTATAGGACCATAAAATGCCTTCTGCATAATCTCCTTTTTGCCAGCTCCGTTTGCGATAAGAAGCACCTTTTTTGCTTGCATAATTGCACCAATACCCATAGTTACCGCACTTGTGGGAACATCGTCCTTTGAGGCGAAGAAGCGAGCATTTGCCTCGATTGTAGATGGGTCAAGCGATACCTGATGAGTTTCCTTAATAAATACCTCGTCAGGCTCATTAAAGCCAATGTGTCCATCAAGACCTATTCCAAGAAGCTGAAGGTCAATTCCACCAAGCGATTCAATGAGCTCATCATAGCGTGCACACTCAGCCTTAAGGTCATCAGCACAGCCATTAGGAACATGCGTTTTATCAAGAGAGATATTTATCTTAGTGAAAAGATTTGTGTTCATAAAGTAGCGATAGCTTTGGTCGTTTGTGCCATCAAGACCTACATACTCATCAAGGTTTACAGAGGTAACACCTGAAAAATCAAGCTCACCAGCCTCGCAAGCCGTAACTAAATTTTTATATGTGCCAAGAGGAGAAGAGCCGGTTGCAAGACCGAGCACACACTCTGGCTTTGCCTTTACCTGCTCACCAATAATTTCGCTTGCGATTTTGCTAAGCTCCTCATAGGTATCAACTGTAATAAATTTCATAACACACCTCGTAATTTATAAAATTTGTAAAAGCCAAATGGCTTGAATTACCATTGTTAATTATACAATATAAAGACCTCTTTGTCAATAAAAACGGGAAAAGTAGTATATTACATATTATTCCGCCCCGCGTAGCTTTTATCAAAAAAATTTTCTACAATATTCGACAAAATAGTTGATTTGCTAAACAATGTATGGTATAATGCACTCATATTAAGAATTTAAGTAAATTTTAAGTTAGGAGATAAGAAATGTTTAATACAGCTCATATACTCTATATGGTGATTTCTGCTATTTTGAGTGTAGGCGTGCTGGTGCTTTGCTTTTATAAGGTTAAAAGCGAAAAAGCAAAGAATAATGTCCTTAAATTCTTCGCAATAATTACAGTAATTATTCACTATAGCTCGCTATGGGTTGACTTTTTTAAGGAAGGCGAGGCAAGCGTGTCCTCGGTTATGCTTCTTCCAATTCACCCCTGCAATGTTTTGATGTGGCTTTTGTTGATAACAGCCTTTATTAAGGATAGAGAAAGCCCACTTGGCAAAGCTCTTGCAGAATTTGTTTTCTGGGGAGGAATTGTTTGCGGAAGCGTAGGAATAATTATAAACGAAAACTTCGGTAGCAATCCAACCCTTGCAGATTACGATATTTTAAAGGGACTGCTCAGTCATTCGACAATGCTACTTGGGTGTATCTATGTTCTTGTTGCAGGATTTATAAA
>JAFTIV010000068.1 GCA_017456685.1 Clostridia bacterium
AAAAGCGCCTTATCCTTATTCTTTATTACATTTGCAATAATATCTGCAACTATCGCCTCAACACCTGAGTCGATGTTCTCTCTTGCGAAAATCTCGCTATTTGAGACCTCGCCATATTTATAAATCTTAATCATCGAATTTCACCTGTGCCTTCATTTTCTCGACAATTTTTTCAATTTCCTCGGTTTTGAATTTATAGCTTGCCTTATTTGCGATAAGGCGGGCGCTTATTGGAACTATTGTTTCGACAACATCAAGGTCATTTTCCTTAAGAGTTGTGCCCGTTTCGACAATATCGACAATAACATCGCTAAGTCCAAGGATTGGTGCAATTTCAATTGAGCCGTTTAGCTTTATAATGTCGATATCACGGCATTTTGAGGCATAATAGCTCTTTGCGATATTCACGAACTTTGTTGCAACCTTAAGCGTTTTTTGGTTGTCATCGTAAAAGTCCTTTTTTCCCGCAACCGCCATACGGCATTTACCGATATTGAGGTCAAGAAGCTCATAAACCTCAGGGGCATATTCAAGCAAAATATCCTTGCCTGCAACGCCTATGTCGGCAGCGCCTCTTTCAACATATATCGAAACATCCGAGGGCTTTACCCAGAAATAACGGACACCCTTTTCTGCGTTTTCAAATATAAGCTTTCTGTTACTTTCCTTAATTGAGGGACATTCATAGCCTGCGCGCTCGAACATTGCATAAACCCTTTCGCCAAGGCGTCCCTTTGGAAGTGCTATATTTATCATTTCAAATCAGCCTCCCCTCTAATGTCAACAAGCTCCTTATATCTAAGCCTTTTTGGAATAGCCCTTTGAGCGCTTACACTCTTACCAGACAATACAAGCTCCTCTCTTTTTGCCATTACCTGCTTAAGAGAATTGCTTTCAGCGTAAAGAAGTAGCACATCAACATCGTATTCACTCCTTGACTTATCAAGAGCCTCGAGAAGGTCAAGGTAAAGGGCGAAGCCGATTGCCTTGCTTGTCCTACCCATACGGCGCATAAGAGTATCATATTCACCGCCTGACAAAATGTCCTCGAAAATTCCGCTTACAAATCCCTTAAACACGATGCCATTATAGTAATTCATATCGTTTACTACTGAGAAATCTATTCTTATTTTATCTGCAAGGTCTGTTTCTGCAAGGCTTGCGCAAAGCTCGCTTAGCCTTGTATATGCCTCTTGCGCCTCGCCATTGCCACAGCAAAGCTCCTCGACCTTACCCAAAAGCTCTGTACCACCATAAAGGGTGGTGAGTGCTACGATTTTAGAAGCATCGTCGTTGCAAATAGAATATTTTTTGCAAAGTGCAATTGCCTCGTGGCTATTCTTTTCCGCGATTAGTCTTATAATCTCCTTCTTGAAAAGCTCATCTGTGCAAGCGCTATCAAGAATTGCAGAGATAATTCCCATATTTGATATATTGAGTGTGAACTCATCGCTTATTGTAGCAAGGCTTTTACCTGCGAGATAAAGCACCTCAGCACAATCGCAAAGGTCAACGGCGCCTATGCACTCAAGACCTGTTTGCATGATCTCCTTGAATTGATGAGTTGAGCCAGACACGCGATATACATTTTCGTTATAGCAAACCTTTTGCACGCAATCAGCCTCGTCAACCGTATTCTTAATAATAGAAAGGGTTACATCGGGCTTGAGCGCAAGGAAGCGTCCATCTGTATCATTAAAGGCGATGACCCTATCACTAACAAGGAAGTCCTTGTTTTGAACATAGAGGTCGTACTCCTCAAATTTGCTCATTTTAAACGACGAGTAGCCGTATTGTCTATAAAGAGCACGAAGGGCAAGAATCGCTCTTTCATCGTGCTTTAAAATAGCTTCATTCATTTTAATTTCCCTTCTTTTCAAGACGCGAAAGGGCAAGCTCATAGCCTCCCTCACCGTATTCAAGGCATTTGCTTACACGGCTAATTGTTGCGGTGCTCATTCCCGTAGCCTTGCTTATTACGGCGTAATTCTCGCCATCCTTAAGCATCTTTGCTGCCTTTAGTCTTTGTGCTATATCAAGTATTTCTCTTACTGTGCATACATCCTCAAAAAAGCTATAGCACTCGTCTATGCTTTCAAGAGAAAGAATTGCCTCAAAAAGTGTATCTACCTCTTTTGTGTGTAACTTTTTCATTTATTCCTCACTTTATCACTTTATCACTTTAGTTTACTAAATTATACTACTGCGCAAGCTATTTGTCAAGGGGTTTTTGAATATATTATATAATAATTTTAAGGGAGCTTAATTATCCTTGCCAGAAGCCTTTTTCTTTTTTATAGATTTAACTACAAGATAGATAATTATTATAAGGGCTATAATTATGCTAGCACCGATAAGCATCGCGATTTCAAAATCAATCTCGTCAATGCCCTTTCCAAGCAACACAAGAATACCGATACCAATAGCAAGGCAAAGCACGCCAAGGACAAGCTCTAAAAGCACATCTATTATGCGCTCCTTTAAATTTTCCTTAGTTTTCTTTTTCACAATTTATTTTCCTAAAAACGGGGAAAATCCGCTCGTGAAAGCGGATTTTTTATTATACCTCTGCAATAACCTCAACCTCTACAAGAGCTCCCTTTGGAAGGTCCTTTACTGCTACGCAGGAGCGAGCAGGCTTAGAGGTGAAGTATTTTCCATAGATTTCGTTAAACGCGCCAAAATCGGCAATGCTTGCAAGGAAGCAGGTTGTTTTCACAGCCTTATCAAAGCCTGAGCCTGATGCCTCAAGGACCGCGCCAAGGTTTTTCATAACCTGCTCGGTTTGTCCTACGATATCGCAAGCCTCTATGTTACCTGTTTCGGGATTTATTGCAATTTGTCCCGAGGTATATACAAGACCGCCACAGACAACCGCCTGTGAGTATGGTCCTATTGCTGATGGTGCTTTATTTGTTGAAATTTTATTAGCCATTTTTGTTTCCTCTCTTAGCAAAGCTTAAAGCCGAAGTCGGTCAGTGCCTTCTCTATTTCTTGAATATGCTCAAAGTTTCTTGTTTCGAGCACGATACGAAGGTAACAGCCGTTTACATTAGAGCCCTCATTTGCTCTTTCGTGGTGAACGGAGATTACATTTCCGCCAAGGTCGGCAATAATTCTTGATACATTCTTAAGCTGACCAGGCTTATCAACAAGCTCTATCATAAGCTGACAGGTTCTGCCCGACATCAAAAGTCCGCGCTTGATTACTCTTGAAAGAATAGTAACATCAATGTTTCCGCCAGAGAGCAAGCAAACGGTCTTTTTGCCCTCGAGGTCAAGCTTACCGAACATAGCGGCAGCGACTGCAACAGCGCCAGCGCCCTCAGTTACAAGCTTATGCTGTTCCATAAGAGCGAGAATTGCAGCGGAGATTTCATCATCGCTAACGGTTACGATTTCATCTACATATTTTGAGCAAAGCTCGTAGGTGAGGCTTCCTGGCTTCTTTACGGCAATACCGTCGGCAATTGTTGAAACACTATCAAGAGCCTCGATTTTCCCGTCCTTTACGGAGTTGAGCATTGATGGTGCGCCCGATGCCTGTACGCCATAAACCTTTACTCTTGGATTGAGTGTCTTTATTGTGAAGGCGATACCTGAGATAAGTCCTCCACCACCTATTGGAACGATAATTGCATCAAGGTCGGGAAGCTGTTCAACAACCTCAAGTGCGATCGTTCCCTGTCCTGCGATAACATCCTCGTCATCAAATGGGTGAATAAAGGTATATCCACACTCATCGCGGAGTGAGAGTGCCTTTTGGTACGCATCATCATAAACGCCCTCTACAAGGCAAACCTCCGCGCCATAGCTCTTAGTTGCCTCAATTTTTGAAATGGGCGCTCCGTCGGGAAGACAGATTACTGCCTTAATTCCGTTCTTTTGTGCAGAAAGAGCGACACCCTGTGCGTGATTTCCTGCTGAGCAGGCGATAACGCCCCTTGATTTTTCCTCGTCGCTTAGACGGGACATCTTATAGTATGAGCCTCTTACCTTGAACGAGCCTGTGATTTGAAGGTTCTCGGTCTTTAGGTAAAGCTCTGTTCCCTTTTTAAGCTTTGGAGCATAGATTATATCTGTTTTTCTTACAACATTTTTAAGTGCGTAGCTTGCACTATATACATTATCAATAGTAAGCATATTTTGCCTCTTTTCTTACATTAAGCTTTCAATAAATTGCTCTGCGCATCTTGCGCTACGATTTCCTCGTCTAAGGGCAAATGCCTCAGCCTTAACATCAAGCTCAGCCATATCCATTTTTATGCCATTTCTCTTGGCAAGCTCATGAACGATTTCAAGATAGAGCCTCTTGTCGGGCTTTTGGAACAGAACGATGAGTCCAAAGCGCTCCGAAAGAGAGAGGTTTTCTTGAAGGGTATCGTTTCTATGAACATCGTCGCCTACTCTATCACCGAAGGTTTCCTTGATGATGTGTCTACGATTTGAGGTTGCATAGATAACTGAGTTTTCTGCCTTTGCTGATGCCGAGCCCTCAAGGGCTGCCTTAAGCATACTAAAGTTGTCGTCGTTTTGGTTGAAGGACAAATCGTCAATACAGATTATGAACTTAAGAGGATTTTCGCTGACCTTGCCCATTACATATGGAAGGTAGCAAAGCTGGTCCTTTCTAAGCTCGATTAAACGAATTCCCTTATCAAAGAATTGATTTGCGACAGCCTTTACGGTTGAGGATTTTCCTGTGCCTGCATCTCCGCAAAGAAGAGTGTTTGCAGCGGGGCGACCCTGTATAAATGCCTCGGTATTTGCAACAACCATTGCCCTTTCGCTTTCATAGCCGATAAATTTAGTCATTGCAGTTTTATCTGCGCTTACGATGGGCTCAATCTCCTTGTCGTCCGAGAGACGGAACATACAGTATGAGGAGAAAATTCCGTAGCCGTATCTTTCAATTCCGCTAATTCTCTTTTCGTAGCGACGAACAAGGTCTATTTTCTTAGAGGTAAAGGGAGATACATAATCAAGCTCCATATCGTCCATAAAATCCTGAGGGGTGAGCGAGGCAAAGCGCTCAAACGCCTTAAGCTCGCGCCTTACTGCTTCTCTTATGCTCTTTGAGATAGGAAGCTTGTGCGCGCGGGATTTTATGTAAACATTTTCGTCCTCAAAAACTAAACGACAGGTGATGTCGGTAAGAGAGCCACCATGCTCGTAAATATTTGAGGCAAAGCTTGCGTATGCCTTTATTTTTTCGTTCTTCTCTGTTGCCCTGCAATAGCGCTCAAGGCTTTTGAACAGAGGCTTTTCGATAACTCTGCTAAACACGCTTGTCATACAGAGCTCAAGGTATAAATCGTTTAATTTTGACATATTAAATGCACTCTATTATTTTATCAGTAATTTCCTTTGTGCCAAGGGCTTGTGCTCCGTGTGCAAGGTCTGCTGTGCGGTAGCCTGCCTCAAGCACCTTATCTACTGCGCTAACGATTGCCTCGCTCTCCTCAACAAGATTGAAGGAGTAAAGAAGCATCATAGCACCTGAGAGAATTGTTGCGATTGGGTTCGCCTTGTTTTGTCCTGCGATGTCAGGAGCAGAGCCGTGAATTGGCTCATAAAGACCCTTTGTTGTTTCGTTAAGTGATGCAGATGGGAGCATTCCTATCGAGCCTGTGATTTGAGATGCCTCGTCTGAGAGAATATCTCCAAACATATTTGAGGTTACAATAACATCGAATTGTGCAGGATTACGAACAAGCTGCATTGCGGCATTGTCAACAAGCATATCTGCAACCTCAACCTCTGGGTACTCGCTTGCAATTTCGTGAACGATTTTTCTCCAAAGGCGTGAGCTTTCAAGAACATTAGCCTTATCAATGCTAATAAGCTTGCCTCTGCGCTTTCTTGCGGTTTCAAAGGCTACTCTTGCAATTCTTTCAATTTCCATACGGGAGTAGCATTCTGTATCGTATGCCTCCTCACCGTACTTGCCCTCTCTCATTCCGCGCTCACCGAAGTAAATTCCGCCTGTGAGCTCACGAACAATCATAATATCGAAGCCGTTTTCTACAATGTCGGCTCTAAGTGGGCACTCGCCCTTAAGCGCTGGGTAGAGCTTTGCAGGACGAAGGTTTGTAAACAAATTCATTGCGGAGCGAATTCCAAGAAGCGCCTTTTCTGGACGCATATTGCCAGGGAGAGTGTCCCATTTTGGTCCGCCTACTGCGCCAAGAAGCACGCTATCAGCCTCAAGACAGCCCTTTACTGTTTCCTCGGGGAGTGGAATTCCGTGCTTATCAATTGCGCATCCGCCTATATCATATGGTGTGAAGGTGAAGGTATGTCCGTATTTTTTGCCGATTACCTCAAGCACGCGAACCGCGCTATCGACAATCTCTGGTCCTATTCCGTCACCCTTTAAAAGTGCTATGTTCAAGTTCATATCTGTTGCCTCTTTTATTTGATATCTCCACGACGAATTGACTCAACGAGTCCGCCGTTTGTGATTATTTTTTGAATGAATTCCGGAAATGGCTGTGTCTTGTAGGTTTCTCCGCTTGTAAGGTCGTAAATAAGACCATTATCAAGGTCAGCCTCTACCCTGTGTCCGTCCTCAATTGCCTCTGCAGCCTCCTCGCACTCGACAATTGCAAGACCTATATTGATTGCGTTACGATAGAAAATTCTTGCAAAGGTTTTTGCAATTACAAGTGAAATTCCGCTTGCCTTAATTGCAATTGGTGCGTGCTCTCTTGATGAGCCACAGCCAAAGTTGAAGCCTGCGACCATAATATCGCCCTTCTCAACCTTCTTTACAAAATCCTTGTCAATGTCCTCCATACAGTGAGAAGCGAGCTCGCTATGGTCACTTGTATTAAGATATCTTGCAGGGATTATTACATCGGTGTCAACATTGTCACCATATTTAATTACTTTTCCTGAAAATTTCATAGTGAGTGCCTCCTTATATTTTGCTTGGGTC
>JAFTIV010000069.1 GCA_017456685.1 Clostridia bacterium
ATGAAGGGCTTGGCTGAGCAAATCAAGGCTCAGGGTGTGCGCCCAGGAATTTGGGTAAGATACCTAATCAACGGCAAGGATGACGAGCAAAGAAAGATTACCCTTCCCGAGGAGTGGTATTCCGTGAGAAGCAAAAAGGTGCTTGACCCCTCACACCCCGAGGTGCTTGAATATGTAAAAGCAACCACAGAGCGCATCGTTTCTTGGGGCTACGAGCTTATTAAGCACGACTTCTCAACCTTTGACATCTTTGGCAAGTGGGGCTTTGAGGTAAGCGAGAATATCGCGTGTGGCGACTGGTGCTTCTACGATAAAACCAAGACTACAGCAGAGATTATAAGGAATTTTTATAAGGCAATCAAGGACAGCTCCCACGGAGCGGTAATTATCGGCTGTAACGCGATAGGACACCTTTGTGCAGGGCTTCATCAGCTCAACCGCACAGGCGATGACACAAGTGGCTTCGAATGGGCAAGAACTGCGAAAATGGGCATAAACACCCTTGCATTTAGAGTGTGCCAAAACAATTCGTTCTTTGGCGCGGACGCGGACTGTGTAGGCATTACAGGCGCGATTGATTGGTCGCTCAACTCGCAATGGCTCTATCTGCTTTCAAGAAGCGCATCATCACTTTTCGTTTCCTGCAAGCCTGGAATTCTAACACCCGAGCAGGAAAACGAGCTAAAGGAGGCATTTAAGATAGCCTCTGTTCAGCGCGATGAATTCATTCCTCTTGACTGGATGGAAACAGTGCGCCCACAGCTTTATCTCATAAATGGCGAGAGAGTGGAAATTTGTCCTTACGAAAACTAACTTGACAATATAACAGGTATATGTTAAAATAATAAAAAATTAGAAGGGAGTAGCATATGGCACAGAATGTAACTAATAAATATTTTTTGTCGCTTCTTAGATGCGCGCTTCGCGGTGAAAAGCCCGAAAAAGCGCCACAGGGTGTCGATTTTAATCTAATTCTTGCCCTTGCAAGGCAACAGAGCGTTGTCGAGCTTATAGCGTATGCTATTCCTAAAATCGAGCCAGCAATAGACCCTGAGCTTGTATCTAAGCTTGAAAGACTAAAGCGTGCAGGAATTGCAAGAGAGGTAAATCAGGACATTGAGCTGTCAGCGCTCAAGGATGCCTTTGAGGGCGCAGGGCTTGATTATATGCTTCTTAAGGGCTCGGTTTTAAAGCACCTTTACCCAACTCCCGATATGCGTAGCATGTGCGATATTGACATTCTCATAAGAGAGAGCGATGCCAACAGGGCTGACAAGCTAATGGACGCCCTCGGCTATGGAGATAAGAAGGTGAGCGACCACGATGTCGGCTATGTAAAGCCCCCGTATGTCAATGTTGAGCTTCACCACAGCCTTACGCAATACGATTTTGGCAAAAGGGCTTATGAGTATTTTAAGGACATTTGGGAGCTTTCGCAAAGGAAGGCTGATACACATTCCTACGCCTTGCGCGACGAGGACTTTTACCTATATCATATCGACCATATGGCAAAGCATTACGCGACAGGTGGCTGTGGCGTGCGTCCGTTTTGCGACATTTATGTTTATTTAAACGCACACCCCTCGATGGATTTGGAATATCTCGAGGCAGGGCTTGACAAAATCGGGCTTCGCGAATTTGAGGCTCATATGCGTGCGCTTGCACTAAAATGGCTTGACGGTGGCGAGGGTGACGAGCTAAGCGAGCAAATAGAGGCTTATATTCTAACAGGCGGAAGCTTCGGCACAACGGAGCGAGGCGCGCTCTCGCTTATTTTAAGAAAGGGCTCAAAAAACAAAAAAATCAGCAGGCTAAGGCTGTTTTGGTACAAGCTTTTCCTGCCGTATAGGCATATGAGGGTTGTTTACCCATCGCTCAAAAAAGTGCCATTTTTGCTCCCCTTTTATTGGGTACATAGAATTTTCCGCACGCTAATCTTCCGTCGCGGAAAAATCAAGGAAAACCTAAGCGTCGAGGACAAGCAAGCACAGGTAAACAAGCTTGGCGAGCATTTTTCGAGCATAGGACTAACAGAATTTTAAAATCACGCACTCAGCCGAGTGCGTGATTTTTGATTATTGATTAAATGTATTATAGTCCTCAACGAGGCGAATGTCGTCGATGTAGAAGGGAACATTTACATATGCGTTCTTTTCAAGTGAGCCGTAGAAATAGAAGCCTGTTACAAGCGAGGTGGAGTCCATTATCTTCGTGCCCTGCTTAAGAGTGCTGATAGGGAATGCGAAATAGCCCCTCTTGCCCTTCACAGAGGAAGCGCCACTGTCACCAGTGCCAAAGCATCCGTCTGAACCATGTGAGAGCTGTGTCCAGGTTGTGCTACCCTCTGCAAGGTAGTAGAACTTAGGATTGGTGCTGTCGTTATCATCTACTCTATAGGGGACCTCAGGTCCCTCGCTTGAGGCAAGACCCACGCAAGCCTTTCTAAACTCAACATAGGTCAAATCCATCCACACGATTAAGTACTTGTTTTCGCCAACCTTGCCCATTTCTGCAAAGTCGATAACAAATTCGAAGTTCTCGGTCGAGCCTCTCTTTATCTCTATTGCCTTAGAGTCGTCAAAGCCCTTTTCCTCAACAACAGTTACCGAGGCAGTTCCCGAAAGGGCATTGCTTGCGTAGCCAGAGATAGCAGGCTCGCTTACCTCGCCCTCAAAGTCCTCAAGAACGATATTCTTGTCAAGGTTATTGTAATCGTTAGGGTCGTATCTCTCGATAATGTACGCAACACGCGTAGGAATATTAGTAATTGTTGACTCGTTAAGGTCAAAAATACGGGAGCCCATATATGCAGCGGTGGCATAGCCCATTTCGCTTATGGTAGGCGAGGCGGTGAGCTTTACACCCTTGTAGTTGAACATATAGTCGTTTGTATGGTCGTGACCTGTGACAATCGCCTTGATATCACCGCGCTCCCAAATAGTTTCAAGAAGCTCTGTGTCAACCTCGGATGGGCACATATTCTCGTTTACCGCGCCCGAATACTCACTTACAAGGTCCTTGTCGTCCTTGTTTGCGTTGGCGGTTCTGTTCTCAATAAGAGGAATATGGAATGCCATCATACCATAAACAAGCTCGCCATTGTTGTATTCCTGAATGAGCTTAGAGGTTTGCTCGTACCACGCGATTTGGTCCTCCTTAATGAAGTCATAGTAGCCAGGGTAGCTCGACGAAACATACGCACCACTATCAAGGCAGTAAATTACCGCGCCAAGAGAGCCGTCCTTGTTATAAATGCCGTGAACATAGTTTCCAACGCCCCAAACATCAGCGGTTGTCTTTGAGATGCAGTAGGCGTAGGACTCGTAAATTTCCTGCTGTTGAGATTTAGGAAGAGAGCCCTCGTGGTCGTGGTTGCCATATACATGACACCAAGGAATTTGCTTTTCCTCAAGGTAGCTAACAATTGCGTCAATGTTCTGTCTTGCCTTTGCTATTGTGCCAGAGCTGATAATGTTATCACCTGTAAGAATAACAAGGTTAGGCTTTTGCTCGTCAACGATTTTCTTTACATTCTCCTTAGCCCTTGCAAGCTTATCTGCATCGCCTGATACATTGATGTGCATATCTGCAAAGATAGCAACTCTAAACGAGCCGTCCTCGTTGTATGTAAGCTTGTGCTTGCTTGCCAAAAGCGCCTCAACCTTTTCTTTGGTTTCAACCGAAGCGGAGCTTTCCCAAGGAACTAATGGAGAGGGGGTCTCGGGGTTAGAGCTTGAGGATGAGCTTGATGAGCTCTCCTCACTCGATGAGCTTGAGCTCTCCTCACTTGAAGTGCTTGAGCTTTCCTCACTTGATGAGCTTGAGCTTTCCTCACTCGATGAGCTTGAGCCCTGCTCGCTTGACGAGCTTGATGAGCTCGATGGTTGCTTGCTACTTGATGATGATGAAGAGCCTGCCTCCTCGTCCTTGCCACAGCTGACAAGGCACGCGCCAGACATCATAAAGCACGCTAAAAGTAGCGATAAAAGTTTTTTTCTCATAAAATTCTCCTTAAAATTATGAATATCATAAATATCGTATATCATATGTTCTTTTAAATGTCAATCTATAAACGGTTTATGTTATGTTATTTTTATAAACAAAAGCAACTAAAATAGTCAATTTATA
>JAFTIV010000070.1 GCA_017456685.1 Clostridia bacterium
AGCGAGATTTACACAATTTGTGCCGAGGAAAAGGTACTTTTAGACAAAAAGCCCAAGATGCTTGAGAGCGAGGGCACTATGGCGCGCGACGAGGTATTATCCTTTCAGGTTGCGTACAAGGTTGAATGGCTTCAAAAGGAAATTGAAATTAAAATCAAAAGTCCTATTAAAAAATACATAAGCTATAGACAGGTCGAATATGTTCCCTGCACAACTCCTGCGCTTGGCAAGAGTGACGACTATTATTTAACGAAAAAGGCATTTCTCTGCCCTGATGTTTTATGCTCGTGTAAAAGGCGCAAGCCGACAGCAAGGCTTGGCTCATACAACAGCATATGGTTTACCGTAAGTGGCGATTTAACCCCTGGAGTGTACCCTATTGAAATTTCCTTGGAGCAAAATGGCTTTGTTATTGGGAAAACGAATTACAAGGTAACTGTGCTTGATTTTTATTTAGGCGAGAGTAAGCTTATTTATACAAACTGGTTTCACTATGATGGTCTTGCACAATATTACAATTTGAAGGTGTTTTCTCCAAAATACAACAAGATAATGGACAGCTTCATAGCCTGTGCGGTAAATCACGGTATGAATATGCTTTTAGTGCCTATGTTCACTCCCCCTCTCGACACGCGCTGTGGCAAGGAGCGAATGACTGTACAGCTTATAGATGTAACTAAAACCGATGATGGCTACACCTTTGGCTTTGAGCGCATTATTGCCTTCATGAAAAGAGCTAGAGCACTTGGCATAAAATATTTTGAAATGAGCCATTTATTTACTCAATGGGGCGCTAAGGCTACGCCAAAGATAGTTGCCAAGGTAAACGGACGGACCAAGAGGATTTTCGGTTGGGACACACCTGCTAATGGCAAGGAATACGAGGAATTTTTAGGCGTATTCCTGCCTGAGCTTATCTCTGTGCTAAAAAAAGAGGGGCTTTACAAGGACTGCTTCTTTCATATTTCCGACGAGCCTAATGAGGAATGTCTTGAGAGCTACAAGAGTGCTAAGACTATTTTCAAGAAATATGCGCCTGATGCTATTGTAATGGATGCGCTTAGCCATTACGAGTTCTACAAGCAAGGGCTTGTTGACAACCCTGTTTCCTCTACTGCTCATATACAGAGCTTTCTTGACAATGACGCCAAGGGGCTTTGGGCATATTATTGCTGTGCTGAAACACACTCTTATTTATCTAACAGATATATGGCGATGCCTGGCGAGAGAATTCGAGTAATTGGTATGCAATTATACTTAAATGATATAAAGGGCTTTTTGCATTGGGGCTACAATTTCTATAATTCGGTTCTTTCCGATGAGCCTATTGACCCATATCTAATCACCGATGGTGGTGGCGGATTGCAAAGCGGTGACTGCTTCTGTGTTTACCCATCAAGTGATGGAGCTCTTTGCTCTATTCGATTAGAAAACTTCCACGATGCAATACAGGATTACAAGCTTCTTTCACGCTTAGAAAAGAAAATTGGCAGAGCAAATGTTGAGGCACTTCTTTTGGATAATGGCTTTAAGAAAACCTTTACAGACTACCCACACAGTATAAGGGCGCTTAAGAAAATAAGAAGGCTTGCGCAAGAGGCAATCTTGAAATAAGCCTTGATAATTTGATATATTAAGGCTCTATTTTGCTTGAGATTTATTGACTTTTTAATTCTTTTATATTAAAATATAACTGTATAAAAATTTAAGGAGATTTTTTATGTATTCATTTAACAGACTTCATTACAGCATTAGAGGCTCTTATCTCGTTTGGGACAAAAAGGGCGATGGCATTCTTAAGCTTGATATGATTCACAATCATGGTCAAGATATTTTCAATGGCGTTTTGTCTATCAATTTTGGTGCTGGAGCAAAATTTTCATTCGTTCCAAGAGAGGCTACTGCAAAATTTGATGGTGGCGTGGCAAATATCACTATGTTTGATATTGATGGTACATTTATTAAGGGTAAGGGCAAGGAGCTTCTTGTAGAGATTGCAAAAACTCATATGAGATTTGATTATCAAATTGTTCAAAATGGTATTGTTGAGCTTTGCGATTTCAATAACAACTGTAGCCTTATGTTTGTTCCTAACAAGGGCTCATTAAAGATTGAAAAGCTACGCCAGCCCGGAAAGGTTTCCTCCGATTATGTTAATGTTCGCGTTTTGCCTGATGAAAATGGCGAATACGAATTTGCTATTGAAGGATGCTTCCTTGACAAGGGTGCTACAATCTCTCAGGGCATGAGCTATGATCACTATGCCGATTTGGCAGAAAAGGATTATGCTCTTTGGGAAAAGAAATTCAAATGCAAGAACAAGTACGAAAAGGAATGCGCTTACATAATGTGGTCTAACACCATTGCTCCTCTTGGCAATTTTGAAACCGAGGCAATAGTTATGGGCAAGGCGGGAATGAGCAATGTATGGAGCTGGGACAATGCGTTTAATGCGCTTGGGCTTGCTGACATTGATTATCGCATCGCTATGGACCAGTTTATGATAATGTACAAGCATATCAATCGCGTTGGCAGAGTTCCTGATGCTATTTCTCAATCATATAAGGTATGGAACTTTGTTAAGCCTCCTGTTCAAGGCTGGATGTACAAGCAAATGATCAAGAGAAACCCTGAGTTTGCTACACCTCACGCGCTTGAAGAGGTATATTTTGAGATGAAGCGCAACCCCGACTGGTGGCTCACCCTCCGCGGAGATGTTCCCTCATACTATCACGGAAACGACTCGGGACAGGACAACTCAACCTGCTTTGACAAGAGCGAGCACATTGAGACCGGCGAGCTTATTGCATTTCTTTCTGTTCAATGCTCTTTCTTGGCTGAGGCGGCTGAGGTGCTTAGATTCCCTACTGACAAAAAGATTTATGCTCAGCTTGCAAGGGAGCTTGCTGACAAGGCAATTAAGGACTACTGGGACGGAGAAAGAATTTTTGTTCGTCTTGCTGAAACTGGCGAGCCTTACTACTGTAATGCGCTTATGCCACTTCGTGTTATTGTTCTTGAGGATATGCTTCCTAAGGAAATTCAAGAGTACATTGTTAAGCAAATCACCGAGCATCACCTTTGCAAGGGCGGTATAGCAAGCGAGGCGCTTGACAGTCCTATGTTCGTCGAGAATGGCTACTGGCGTGGTGCGGTTTGGGCTCCTGATGTTGTTATGTTTGTTTATGCTCTTCGCAATCTTGGCTATACAGAGCTTGCAAATCAAATTGCAGAAAACTACAAGACATCGGTTTGCAAATACGGCTTTAGCGAAAACACAAGTGCAATAACCGGAAAGCAGCTCCGTTGCAAGGGCTATGCTTGGGCGGCTAACGCATATCAGGTTCTTTAATTCAACAAAAAGGCTGACTAAGTGTCAGCCTTTTCTTTTATTTTATTCTTGCGACGCCTGTTTCGATTGCGGATTTAATTACTGCATCGGCAACGACACGGCTTACGCGCTTATCGAGGGCATTAGGTATTATGTTCTCCTCGTTTAGGTCACTATCGCTTATAAGCGAGGCGAGAGCATATGAGGTGGCAACCTTCATTTCCTCGTTTATGCACGAGGCACGACAGTCAAGCGCGCCACGGAAAATTCCCGGGAATGCAAGGACATTATTGATTTGATTAGGAAAATCGCTTCTTCCTGTGCCGACAATTCTCGCCCCTGCCTCCTTGGCAAGATTTGGCATGATTTCGGGAGTAGGATTTGCCATCGGGAACACGATTGAGTCCTTTGCCATTGAGGAAACCATTTCCTTAGTTACTACATTTGGTGCGCTAACGCCGATAAAGACATCGGCGCCCCTCATAGCATCGGCAAGAGTGCCCTTAAGTCCTTCTCTATTTGTGATTTTTGCCATTTCCGCGTGGGCGCTATTCAGCCCGTCATCACCCTCGCACAAAATACCGAGGCGGTCAACCATTATTAGGTTTCTAACACCCATATTAAGAAGGTGCTTGCCTATTGCTATGCCAGCGGAGCCTGCGCCATTTATTACCACCTTGACCTTCTCTATGCTCTTTTTCACTATTTTAAGAGCATTCAAAAGCGCTGAGGCAACGACAATGGCAGTTCCGTGCTGGTCGTCGTGAAAAACGGGGATATCGCACACAGCCTTGAGCTTTTTTTCGATTTCAAAGCAACGAGGGGCTGATATATCCTCAAGATTTATACCTCCAAATGAGCCTGAGATAAGCTGAATTGTGCGAACGATTTCATCGATGTCCTTTGATTTTATACAGATAGGAAATGCATCGACATCGGCAAATTCCTTAAACAATGCGCATTTTCCCTCCATAACAGGCATTCACGCCTCAGGACCGATGTCGCCAAGTCCTAAAACGGCTGTTCCGTCAGTTATTACTGCGACAAGATTTGAGCGTCTTGTAAGCTCATATGATTTGTCTATGTCCTTTTGAATTTCAAGGCAGGGCTCAGCGACGCCCGGTGTATATGCAAGAGAAAGGTCCTCTCTTGTTTCAATCTTGGCGCGGGAGATTACCTCAATCTTTCCTCTCCAAGAGTAATGCTTTTTCAACGATTCCTGTCTTATGTCCATTTTAAGCTCCTTTTTTCGTGATAATTTAATTTTAACTCTTTTTTATTTAGTTGTCAATTTATTTTATAAACTTACTTGAAAAAAGGCGATATTATTTGTATAATATA
>JAFTIV010000071.1 GCA_017456685.1 Clostridia bacterium
ACATTCCTGTATATGTCTTTATAGGAATAGTGCTTCTTAATTTTCTTGTAAGAAATATACTTTTATGGGGCTTTAGAATAGACTTGATAGGCGATTTTTTAAAATGAGCAAATCTACCTTTTTTAGTAATCACTTGACAATATATTGATTATATGCTACAATATATTAGTAAAATAAAAATTTTTTAATCATTTGGAGGTATTTTTACTTTATGGACGGTGACGCCGTGGGGATATTAATCTCTATGATAGCGCTTCTTGTGCTATCAGCATTTTTCTCGGCTACGGAAACAGCCTTTTCCACATTTAACAGAATTAGAATGAAGAATATGGCGCAAAATGGAAACAAGCGCGCAGCTCTCGTTCTAAAATTAGAGGATAAATACGATAAGCTTCTTAATACCGTGCTAATCGGTAATAATATAGTAAATATCGCACTTTCCTCAATCGCAACCATTTTCTTTGTTGAGCTATTTCGTTCAAACGAATCTCTTGGAGCAACCGTTTCAACGGCAGTTGTTACAGTCGCTGTATTGATTTTTGGTGAAATTTCACCAAAGGTTATTGCAAAGGGACACGCAGACGGAATTGTACTTGCATTTGCACCAATTATTAGAGTGCTTGCAATCCTGCTAACTCCATTAAGCTTCATTTTTGGAGGCTGGAGTAAGCTTCTTAAGCTTATGTTTAAGCCTAAGGAGGATAGCGCATATACTGAGGATGAGCTCATTACAATCGTTGATGAGGCAGAGGAGGACGGCGCTATTGAAACCGAGGAGGGAGATCTCATTAGGTCTGCTATCGAGTTTGCCGATGTAAGCGCAGGCGATATTCTTACCCCTCGTGTTGATGTTTGTGCAATCTCAAAGGACGAAAGCATTGAAAATATTGCAAAGATATTTATTGAAAACGCATATTCTCGCTTACCTGTATATGGTGAGGATATTGATGATATCGTTGGTATCTTGCACGAGAAGGATTTCTTCGTTGCATACCACAATAATAACAAAACAATAACAAAGCATCTACAAAAGCCCGTTCACGTTTCGGAGCACATTAAAATTGCAGACCTTATGCAGGTGCTGAAAACAAAGAAATGCCATATGGCAATTGTTGTTGACGAATTCGGCGGTACGATGGGTATTGTTACAATGGAGGACATTATTGAGGAGCTAATCGGTGATGTCTTTGATGAGCACGATGAGATTGTCGAGGACTATAAGGAGCTTGAGGATGGTAGCTTTGTTGTTAAAACCTCGGCGGATCTTGACGACTTCTTTGAAAAATTCGACATTGTAATTGCAGACGATGATGACCTTCCTCAAACAGTAAACGGCTTTATTATGAAGGAGCTTGAGACCTTCCCTAAGGTTGGAGATTGCTTCGACTATGTAAATCTACATATAGAAATCAAAAAAATCGGCACAAAGCGCGTTGAAGAAATAAGGGTTTCTAAAATAGAGCAAAAGGAAGACAATGAATAACAATAAAAATTCGGCGCAAGCCGAATTTTTAGCAGGAGAAGAATATGAATGTATTTGACTTTGACGGAACTATATACGATGGCGATAGCTCAAAGGATTTTTTCTTCTATTGTCTAAAGCACTATCCTAAAACAAGAAGCAAAATTTTTCCAGTAATTTGGTACGGAGCAGGCTTTGGACTTAGAATAGTAAAGAAAAAGACCTTTAAGCAAAAGCTCTTTAGTATTGTCAAAAAAATTCCGGATATTGACAAGGCAGTTTTGGATTTTTGGGCAGAGAAAAGGAAAAATATCAAAAAGTGGTATCTTGATATGAAGGAGCCAAGCGATATTATAATCTCCGCCTCACCTGAATTTTTGCTTGAGCCGATTTGTAACGAGCTTGGTGTTGGCAAAATGATGGCAACAAGAGTAGATAAGACCACAGGACTTTTCGATGGCGAGAATTGTCACGGAAAGCAAAAGGTAACTCGCCTCTACGAGCTTTATCCAGACGCAGAAATTGATAAATTCTACTCGGATATGTATTGTGATACCCCCCTTGCACTTTTGGCAAAGGAAGCATACATAGTAAAGGGCGAGAAGCTATCCCCTTGGAAATTCAAGAAAAAAGATATAATAGGCTAAAAGAAAAATCCCTTTTTCGCAAGAAAGAGGGATTTTTAAATTGTTCTTTTTTCCTCAAGCCGTGAAACAACCTTGTAAAGAGGAATAACAAGCACGGAAATTACGATATTTCCGCACATATGTAAAATGTCAAAGGGTATGCCAGCTACAATCCAAGCAATCATGCCCTTGAAATTAAGCCCAAATAATACAGCCTGTGCGGGCGCATAAAGCACACCATATAATAGTCCGTGCAGAGCGCAAAATACAGTAGATAAAATACCCTTTAGCTTAAGCGATGCGTTTTTTGGAATGAGCATAAATAAAGCCCACGCAAACGCCCAAATATAAAGATATGGTATCCACCATGGAGCAAATCCATAAAATAAGCCCGAAACTGCAACAAATACATAAACAGGTATTATTGCCCTTGCCCGATATACAAGCGTATAAACACAAATGAACATCGTAACAGGATGTATATTCGGCAATAGCTCGGTTATAATTTTTGACATAAATAAAATACAACCGAGCATTGTGAATATTACCAAATCAAGAACCTTTGATTTTTTCATTTCAAAAATTAGCCCTCAATAAGAGTAACCTTAGCCATCTTCATATCAATAATAGGTCTGTCCTGATAGCCTGTCTTAACAGAGGCAATCTCGTCAACAACATCCATGCCTGATACAACCTTGCCAAATGCCGCATATTGACCATCAAGAAATTTTCCGTCAGCGTGCATAATAAAGAATTGTGATGAAGCAGAGTTAGGCATAGAGCTTCTTGCCATAGAAACAACACCTCTTAAGTGAGAAATATCATTTTCAACTCCGTTTGCCTTAAATTCACCCTTGATTTTCTCACTTGAGCCACCACAGCCTGTTCCGGTTGGGTCGCCACCCTGAATCATAAATCCAGCGATAACTCTGTGGAAGATAAGTCCATCATAAAAGCCCTCACTAACGAGCTTCTTAAAATTCTTAACAGTAATAGGAGCCTTGTCCTCGTAAAGCTCGATGTCAATAATTCCGCCATTTTCCATTTCTATTCTAACCATAATAAGCACCTCGTAATAATATTTTATATATACATTGTAACAGAAAGGGCGCAAGATGTCAAACAATTTGTTTAATAAAGCGCAATTTTGTTAAATATATTTATGAAAGGAGGGCGCATAGATGGATAGATTAAAGAAATTTACTTATATAGGCGTATGTATAGCGGTATATTTGGCGCTTTTTTATGTTCTTTTGAAATATGCTTTGGGCATAATTTTACCCTTTGCAATATCGTTTGTAATTGTTGTTATATCTCGCCCTCTTGTTAATAAAATTTCAAAATATACAAGAGTGCCTAAATCAGTAATCAGCCTTTTTGTAATGGGCGCTATGCTAACCACAGGCATTTATCTAATAGTTCT
>JAFTIV010000072.1 GCA_017456685.1 Clostridia bacterium
AACGATGAGGTTAACGGAATTGTCTGTTGCCCAGAGTGCGGAAGCGTATTGCCACTACCACCAAACCTAACGGACGACCAAAAGGAAAAAATATATAACGAGGCAGTAATTGTTTCAACAAGGGCAAGGCTCGCATCAAACATAGAGGACGTTATCTCTATTTTTGAACAGCTTGGCGATTACGAGGATTCCTATCAGCAGGCAGAAAAGTGCAGAAGACTTCTCGTTGAGGCTCAAAAGAATGAAAAATTCGCCTTGGCAACCTCTAAAATGGAGCTTGAAACCATTCGTGGCTATAAAGAGGCAATTGTGCTATTTGAGGAGCTTGGAGAATGGAAGGGCTCATCCTTTAAATTGGAGGAGGCAAGGGCTAAGCTTGAGGCCCTTATGGCTAAAAGGGCTAAGAGAATAGACCTTAGCGCTAAAATTACAATGATTGTGTGTGCCGCACTCATAGTTGCTGGCTTGCTCACATGGGCAATTATTCAATTCCTTGTGCCAGCAATTAGATATTCATACGCACTTGGCAGAATTGAGAAGGGTGAGTACGAAAGGGGCTATGCAATTCTTACCGACCTTGGCGATTATAAAAACGCACCTGAGGAAATTATAAAGAGTAAATACAATCGTGCTGTCGCTCACGAGCAGGCGGGAGAAATCCTTTTTGCTCTTGACCTATACGATCAGGCAATTGGCTATGCCGATGCTAATTTAAGAAAATATAACCTATGCCTAAATCTTTCCGTAAAGGAGCAATTGTCTGTGCTTGAGGCAGGAAGCACCATTCTTATGGGTGTAATTGAGCAGGATGTTGAGACAGAGGGCAAGGAAAAGGTTGAATGGATAATTCTTGAAAAGAATGGAAGCGAGGCGCTTCTCGTGAGCAAAAATGTTATTCACGCAACAACCTTTGAGGGCGCAGAGTGGAGCAAGAGTAGCCTTTGCACTTGGCTAAACGCACCGGATAGCTCGTTCTATACCTCTGTATTTTCAAGAAGTGAAAGAGCACTTATAATACCCAAAACAGTAGCAACAAATTATACAGATGCTGAGGGCAACTCGCAGATTGATATGGCATATGAAAGCTATATCTTCCTGCTTGGACTTAGCGAGGTGCAAAAATATTTCCAAACAAACGAGCAAAGATGTGCAGAGGCTACAGGCTTCGTTAAGACCAGCCCTGTGCATATAAATGAGGGTAACGGCTGTGCACCATACTGGCTTCGTAACACCAACCCTGACGGAACAACAATGTATGTAGGCTCCGCGGGCGTTGCGTACGAGGAGGGCAGAGACGGCACCGATACCATTATGGGCCTTCGTCCCGCTATGTGGGTTAGGGTAAACTAATAAAAAAGAACCGAGATTTCTCGGTTCTTTTCTATTTATAAGCTCATTTTTGATGAGAACGATAAATTTCCTTCAAAAGCGCTATTTCTCTTGCGTAACCATCAAGCTCGTTTGGAGTTTCAAGACAAATAGGCAGAGAAGCGATGATAGGGTTTGTAATAATTCTTGTAATACCCTCAAGCGCGAGGCTTCCGTCGCCGATTTTCTCGTGGCGATCCTTTCTTGCACCAAGTGGGTTTTTGCTATCATTTAGGTGTATCGCCTTTAGTCTGTCAAGACCAACGATTTTATCAAACTCATCAAGCACCGCCTGCGGATTTGATGAGATGTCATAGCCCGCATCGCTTATATGACAGGTATCAAGGCAAACACCAAGATGCGATGAATCCTCAACAAGGTCAATAATTGCTCGTATCTCCTCAAAGCTTCTACCAATCTCGGAGCCCTTTCCCGCCATAGTCTCAATAAGAACGGTTGTTTTGCTTGCATTTTCCAAAATAGCATTTAAAGTGTCGGCGGTTTTTCTTATTCCTACATCTGCACCCTGCGAAACGTGTGAGCCTGGATGGAAATTGTAATACGCATAGGGAAGCTTTTCAAGCAGAGTAACCTCTTTAACCATAGTTTCCTTTGTGTACTGACGAATTCCTTCATCAGCCGCACAAGGGTTAAAGGTGTATGGAGCATGTGCAATAATAGGCGCAAAATCGTTTTCTATAAGAAGCCTTGAAAGAGCCTCGAGCTCCGCGTCGCTTGGTGTTTTAGAAGCACCACCGCGTGGATTTCTTGTAAAGAACTGAAAGGTTTTAGCGCCGATGGAAAGCGCAACCTTACCCATATTTTCCCAGCCACCCGAAACAGAGAGGTGACAGCCAATCTTTAATTCCTTCATATAAATACCTTAAATTACAAAATCAAATTCAAAATCATAAATTGAAACAGCATCGCCATCCTGACAGCCCGCCTCGCGAAGCTTATCGATAACCCCACTCTTGAGAAGAACCCTTTGGAAGAAGCCAAGAGACTCTCTGTCGTAGAAGTTTACCTGACCGACAAGATTGTAAAGCCACTCGCCCTCAACAACATAAACACCCTTGGAATCCCTTGTAATAGTAATCTCGTGGTCGCCCTCAATTGACATAAGCTTGTCCTCAGGAGTAT
>JAFTIV010000073.1 GCA_017456685.1 Clostridia bacterium
GAGCCTGAAGGCTATTTCCAAGTGCGTATATCATCTTCTCTGCGCTTGTATCAAGGCCTGCCATTTCTGCGTGTCCTATATCGAGGCAAGCGACAAAATATGGGTCATTTACTGCCTTTATATGCTTTACGAAATCGTCGTGGTGAGAGCATGCGGCAGCGCAAGCGGTTTTTGCGCCACTTTCCCAGTTCCACATATTTTCGGTTGCGATTTTTACATCGTGCTCCTTTGCAAATGGGAGAAGCTCAAAATAAAGCTCCGCATTTTGCTCCGCGGTTTGGTTATTATCAGGGTGAATTATGCATATTTTTCCGCCTGCGATTGCGGTACACTCGATTGCTCTTTTAAGGTAAGATTTTACACCCGGCACGAGCGATGGGAATGGTGCGTGTGACTGATTACAATGAATTCCGTTATCCTCGCCGATTTTACGAAGCCTTTTCGCAAAGGTGGCATAGTCGTTACCATTGAGGGGGTGCGAGTTATCAATTACTGTATATGTTCTCCAATCAATACGCGCCATTTCAAACATTGAAAAGTCCCACGCGTCAAAGCCTGCCCTTGCTATTGTTTCTACTGCCTTTTCCTCGCCAAGTATTTTAGCACTTGACCAAATTTCTGTTGATGTCTTCATATTTACTCCTCGTTTACGCTATTCCAGTTTATAGGTGTCTTACCATTTTCGACAAGGAAGCGATTTGCCCTTGAAAACGGCTTACTTCCAAAGAAGCCGTTATATGCCGAGAGTGGCGATGGATGCGCGCTTTCGATTATCAAGTGATTTTTGCTTGTTATATATTTCTTTTTACTGCGTGCGTTTGCGCCCCACAGAATAAAGACAATTGGATTTGGAGACTGAGCGAGCTTTTTTATAACCTCGTCGGTAAAGATTGCCCAGCCGATGTCGCGATGGCTATTTGCCTGTCCCTCTCGCACGGTAAGGGTTGCATTTAAAAGCAAAACACCCTGCTTTGCCCAAGAGGTAAGTTCTCCGTGAGTGGGAATTTGCATACCGATATCGCTATTTAGCTCTTTATAAATATTTACAAGTGAGGGTGGGATTTTTATACCCCTTTTTACGGAAAATGAAAGTCCGTGAGCCTGACCTATCTCGTGATACGGGTCTTGACCTATAATAACAACCTTTGTTTCGCTATATGGTGTATATTTTAGGGCATTAAAAATATCGTGCATTGGTGGGAAAATGGTGCGCGAAAAATATTCGGTCTTTAAAATTTGGCGAATTTGAAGATAATAATCCTTTTCAAATTCTCCCTTTAGCACATTGTCCCAGTCGTTTCCTATGTTTACCATTTTACTCTCTTTTCGTTTTTTTATCAACTATTATTATGCTAACATTTATCGCCAAAAAAGTCAATATTTTTCTTGCAATCTCTTGAATTTATCATATTTATATGATATACTCCATATGATAAACAAATTTAAGAGAGGTATTTTATTATGATTAAGGTTGTTGTTTGGAATGAATATGCTCACGAAAAGTTCGACGAGAATGTTAGTCGTATTTATCCAAATGGTATTCACGCAGCTATTGCTGAATTTCTTGGCAAGAATGAGGACATCGAGGTAACTACTGCTACTCTTGACGATGAGAACTGTGGTATTACTGACGAGCTTCTTGAAAACACCGATGTTATGCTTTGGTGGGGTCACATTAAGCACGGAGATGTTCCTGATGAGATTGCTATGAAGGTTAAGGAAGCGGTGCTTCGCGGTATGGGAATTATCTTCCTTCACTCTGCTCACCACTCTAAGCCATTCAAGCTTCTTATGGGTACTACCTGCAATCTTGGCTGGAGAGAGAGCAACGACAAGGAGCGTCTTTGGGTTATAGACCATAACCATCCTATTATGGAAGGCATTAACGACAGATATTTTGAGCTTGAGGCTGAGGAGACCTATTCCGAGCCATTCGGTATTCCTGACCCTGACAAGCTTCTTCTTGTAGGCTGGTACAATGGCGGTGAGGTGTTCCGCTCTGGCTGTATTTGGCACAGAGAAAACGGAAAGGTATTCTACCTCCAGCCAGGACACGAGACCTTCCCTACCTTCTACAACGAAAATATTCAAAAAATCATTACAAACGCAGTAAGATGGGCAAAGCCTGTTTACAGAGTTGGCGCGCTTGAGTGCCCTTGGATTGCGAGAATTGAGAAATAATGACAAGAGTTGGTATTATTGGTGCAGGTAATATGTGTCAAGGCGGACACCTTCCTGCATATGACAAGATTGACGAGTGCGAGATTGTTGCTATTTGCGACATTAACGAGGATAGACTCTATAGCTTTAAGGACAGATATCCTAAGGCTAAGCTTTACACCGATTTTCGCGAGATGATTGATGCCGAGGAGCTTGATTGCGTTGATATTTGCACTCCAAATAACATTCACTCTGTTGCTGCGGTTTACGCGCTTGAGCACGGAATTCACGTGCTTACAGAAAAGCCTGATGCTATAAATGCAAGCGAGGCTGAGAGAATGAAGGCTGCGGCTGAAAAAAGCGGTAAGGTGCTTATGGCCATAAGAAACAACCGCTATCGTCCTACTACTAAATTCCTTAAGGAATTTATTGCAAATGGTGAAATGGGCGAAATTTATGCGGGTCGTTGCGGTTGGATTAGACGCCGTGGAATTCCAGGCTGGGGCGGTTGGTTTACCGACAAGGAGCAATCCGGTGGTGGACCTCTTATCGACCTTGGTGTTCATCTTATTGACCTTGCTATGTACATTATGGGCAATCCTAAGCCTATTACCGTTAGTGGCTCTACATATTCAAAGTTTGGACACACCACTCAAGCAAAGATGGATGTTGAGGACCTTGCTATGGGCTTTATTCGCTTTGACAATGGTGCTTGCCTACAGATTGAGTTTTCTTGGGCTTCTAATATTGCTGGCGACCAAATGTTCGTTGAGCTTCGCGGTGAAAAGGCAGGCTCAAGAATGTCGGGGCTTGACAGAAAATTTGAGATTTTCAAGTATGATTGCGGTGCGAATGTAAACATTACACCTTGTATTGATGATTACAATTGCCCTCCTCATCACGAAATGAACATTCGTCACTTTATTGATGTTATAAATGGCAGATGCGAGCCAGATTTCACTCCTGAGCAGGGCGTAAATATGGTTAAAATTCTCGAGGCTCTTTACAAATCTGCACAATGCGGACACGAAATCAGCCTTGTTGATTAAGATTTAAAGCCACGCGTGCGTGGCTTTTTTCTTTGTTGATATTGATTTTTGTGTAAATATGTGGTAGAATGTAAAAAATGCTTTTAAGGAGATATTTATGGGAGTTGTAATTGGTATAGATGTTGGCGGAAGCACAACTAAGATTGTCGGCTTTGATAATGAAAAAAGGCTTATTGCTCCGCTTTGTGTTACAGCTAACGACCCTATAACCTCGGTTTATGGTGCGTTTGGCAAGTTTACAGAGAGCAACAATTTAGAGCTTGATGATATTGATAGGGTTATGATAACTGGTGTTGGCTCATCGTTTATTACGAAGCCTATTTATAACCTTAAATGCGAGGTTGTTCCCGAATTTCGCGGAATTGGCCTTGGCGGTCTTTATCTTTCCAAATTTAAGGACGCTATCATTGTAAGCATGGGTACGGGTACAGCCTTGGTCCACTATGTCGATGGAAATGAGCCGGTTTATCTTGGCGGTACAGGTGTAGGCGGTGGTACGCTTATGGGGCTTTCTAAGAGACTTCTTGGGCTTGATACGATTGCCCACATTGACGAAATTGCAAGCACTGGAGATATAACAAAGGTTGACCTTAAGGTTAGCGACCTTTCTAAAAAGAACGCAGGACTTAGTGTTGAGCTTACTGCGGCGAACTTTGGACGAGTTAGTGATATTGCAACTAAGAATGATATTGCGCTCGGTCTTGTAAATATGGTTTTTGAAACTGTTGGAATGATGGCTATTTTTGCATCGCGTCAATATGGAATTAAGGACATTGTGCTTACAGGAAACCTTACGCAAATGTCACAGGCGCAGGGTGTTGTCGATATGTTTAACAAGTACTTTAATGTTAATATGATAATTCCCGAGAATGCCCAATTCTCTACCGTTATCGGTGCGGCGATGTCTTATTTTAACAAATAATGAAAAGGGAGTGCAATTGCGCTCCTTTTGCTTTTGAACAAAAAATCACCGACACGGGGTCGGTGATTTTTGATTTTATTGCGGGGTTATGCCCTTTGCGGTATAAACTCTGTTGGCGGAAATTGTATCAAATACTGTTCCGTTTGTAGTAGTTACTCTATTAGCATCTGCCTCGTCACCGATTGCATCTTGAATGTAATCAACCTCATTGTCATCCTTTATATAGAAAGCTGATACGAGTGAGAGGGTGTAATAGTTGCCGTCTTGATTTTCACCAAGCTGGAAGTTCTTAATCTCGATGCTGAGGTTTCCGTAGTTGAAGGAGGAAATCTTTACGCTAAAGCCTCTTAAGCCACTCACAAGGTTGCCCTCTGCGTCGATAAGGTCATTTACTCCTGCAACATCTGCTGAGTTAACCATAATCAAGCCGATTGTTATTTCCTTACCGCTAAGCTCCTTATATTGTGTAAGAAGTGCCGTGTCGATAAAGTAGCCTGCGTTAATTCCAAGATATGATGCTGCCTCTGGTACTGA
>JAFTIV010000074.1 GCA_017456685.1 Clostridia bacterium
AAGCCAATGTAGCTTACAATCCCCCCTGCTACGCTGTCCCCCTTACTCTAAAGGGGGCGGTGAAATGAAAAATGAAGAATGAAAAATTAAGAAAAAAGGTAGAAAACGCGCTTACGCACTGTTTTCATTCTTTTTGCCAGCGGGGGCTTCCCCGCCACTTCACAGTTGCTTGCCACCTCGCACTCTTTCATTCAAAATAAAAAATCCGCCACTTAGTGACGGATTTTTTTAATTTTTCAATAAGTTAAGCTTCAGTAAACAAGTTAGGCAAGGCGCACCACGCGCAGAAATGAAAAATAAATGCGAAATGCGAAGTGCGAAATGCGAAATGATAAGCCAATGTAGCTTACACATAGACATCTTGCAAGTCCCACTCAGCGCTTGCTTGCCACTTGGCAACACAGCATAACGAAGCTTATCACGCTCGAAATTAAGCTTCAGTAAACAAGTTAGGCAAGGCGCACCGCAGATTAGGGGCGATAGCGTACTTGGTGTACGCTGAGGTCGTAATCGAGGAGCAACACAGCATAACGCAGTTTAATGATGCTTAAATGTCCATTTCGTTGAGAAGAGCCTTAAGATTCTTTATCTCTTTTTCAGTAAGAGTAATTCCCTTGCCGAGCTTTTCGTGACCCTCTTGCCAAACGCGGATGTCATAGACAGGCTCACGCTCATCCCAGCTAATAAGGTTAACTTCCTTAACCCAACCGTTGTTGTTCTCGGAAACACAACCGAAGAACTTTACGATATCAAATTTGAATTCTGCTGCCATTTCAACCAACCTCCTTTGTAAAATCTCGAAAAACCCGCCAAAATTCGGCAAATTCTCCTTTATACGCTAATTTTAGCATACTTTTTATATAATTGCAATAATATTTTATAATATTTTTATAATATTTTAATAAAAAAGAAAATAGCGCGTTTATTTTAATATAAGAAGCGCCCCGTTTTGGGGCGCTTTTATTTATTTTTTCTTTTTCTTGGGCTCGATAATTGTTCCGTCAACTCGGCTCATTTTCTTTGTTTTTTCGTCGATGAAGCCGTCGTTCCACTCGCCCTCCTCGATAAGACCCGTGGGGTATCTCATTTTTCCAAGACCATTTCTTTCTCCGTTTGCGAAATAGCCCTCATAGTACTCGTCATCTGCCCAGACCATCTTGCCGAAGCCGTGCTCGTAGCCGTTTTGCCACTCTCCCTCGTAATACCAGCCGTCGGTGTAAAAGAAGGTGCCGTAGCCGTGTGGCTCGCCCTTTTCGTTCACCTCTCCATTGTAACAGCCCTCTTGATATTCAATGATCATCAGTACCCAAGCTCCTCGTTTACAATTATAAGCTTTATTCTATCGGGATTGCCCGAAAAGCGAGTAACAACCGTATGGGCGCAAATTGTCGCTCCGCCTATGTAGCAATTGCCACATTCGCCGTTTTGGGCGCAGGGTGTGGCTCTATTTAGCCTTTTTGCGTTTTTCACACAGGCTATCTGCTTAATCCTTTTTTGAGCCTCGCCAATAGTCTTCACAAGCTTGTTCTTACCAGCCACGATAATAACCATTTCGGGGCCGAAAATGAGTGCGCCTAAGCGATTTCCGTTGCCGTCAATGTTCACAAGCTCAGCATTTTCGGTAATTGCGTTTGTGCCCATTAAAAACACATCGCTAAGAAGCGCCTGCCTCTTTAGCTGATTTTGCTCAGCGGGTGTGCCCTTATATGGGTTTAGCGCATCGTATCTTTCGCATACAGCATCTCTTAGACCAATTTCGTCAAGAGTTACGCTTCCGCCCCACGAAACCTTCATTTCCTTGGGCTTTTTTCCACACGCCTCGCGCTTTTTCTCTATCAGGGCAAGAGCTTTTTCCCTTGCCTGTGTGCGATTTTCAACAAAAAACGCCTCTATTTGCGCTCTTTTAAAGCGCTCTAATAGCTTTTCCATATTTCACCTCATAGGAAGAATTTTTTCTTGAGAGATTGACGAAGGGGTCGGCATATTCCTATAATTATAAGCATCATACCGATAATAAATAGCGATATGAGTGGATAATGCGACCATACGAAGGTAAAGCGACCACCATTAAAGGTCACCGCAACCAAAAGCTCAACAAGCACGCAAAGCGCGCCAAGAGCGATAATTCCGCCACCATACACAAAGAGGCTTGAGCGCTTGCCCGTTGTCTTTAGTGCGGTGTTTAGGGTCGTTATCGTGCTTACAATTATGCCAAATGCGCCAACCGTTGGGAACGCAAGGGTTAAAAACCACGCGCCCTGTGTCGCAAAATCAATATAAAACAAGTATAAAAGAATTCCAACAAAGTCGCAGGGGACAAAGATAATCGGGCTTGGGTGTCTAAACCAAAACGGAAGCACGGTCACAAGATACAAAAGAGCAATTCCGCCCATTGCGTAGCCCGACCAAAGGATTTCTCCGTTAATCGACAAGTCGCACACGAGGCACAAGACAAGCGGAATTAAAAAGACCGCGGTAAATATGAACATAAGCCCCTTCCTCTCGAACTTGTCGGGGGGAGTGTTGTTTTTTGGGTAAGTTTCCACTCCCTCGACAACAAAGTCAGGGTGATAAACCTTAGTTTCGCAAATCGGGCATTTCGTCTGCCCTGCGGACAGCTCAACGCCACATTTTATACAATACATAATCTCTCCTACTCTACAAATCTCGCCTGCCGTCACACGGACTCATCATCTTGAGTTACCTTCGACACAGGGGCGAAGATTTTCCTCTTTTAAAATTTCGCAAAGAGCGCGCTCAAGGGTCGGCTCCTTAATGTTTCGTATGATATTTAAATACGCCCTACCGCCATAGGTTATAAGCGCGGTATTATATGGCGCAAAGGATTGCACGCCAAGCAAAAAATCCATTCGCTTAGTGTGCCTTGCCATAGCCTCGGGAAGCTTAACCACGCCAAGGTTTGAGAAGGTAAAGCACGAGGTGCGCTCTCCTACCCT
>JAFTIV010000075.1 GCA_017456685.1 Clostridia bacterium
AGTTAATGATAACAGAATTTGAAAGCGAGCCATTTGGAACAACTATTTTCTTATTATCAGGTGTTGTAAGGGTTGTGTAGAAGATTGCGATATCGGTAACGGTTCCAGAAACGCCGTTTGACTCAACGTAGTCACCAACCTCGAAGGGCTTAAGACCAACAAGGATAACACCGCCCGCTATGTTTGAAAGTCCACCCTGCAATGCAAGACCTATTGTAAGACCTGCAGACGCAATAAGTGCTCCAAACGCGGAGATGTCAAAGCCGATAACGCTTGCACCAACTAAACATACAACTATGTAAAGGGCTACTGCGATTGTATGTCCTAAGAATGTACGAATTGTAGTTGAGAAGCGACTCATCATTCTTGACTTTACAATCTTTTTAGTAATTCCTCTTACGAGCTTACAGCCGATGACAATAATTAAAATGCCTGCGATTATAAGAAGAGCTCTTCTATATGAAGCAGGATTTGCAAAGAAGTCATAGATGTTTTGACCAAGCTTTGTGAAAAATTCCTTCATTTTTACCTCCTATTTAATTTTTATTTTGCTTTTATTTTTTAGGTGTTACAGCAATATGCTCAAGAGAGCTCTTGCATTTTGGGCAAGTTTCCTTGCTTGGAGATACATATTCTCCGCATTTTGGGCAAGCAATATTCCCCTTTGCTATTGCAATTACTCGCTTCAAATCAGCGACCTCCGCCTTAAGTGCATCAACCGCACTAAGACACTCTGCAAGCTTAGCCTCCTCCTCATGAGCTGTGCCTTCAGCGCGTACAAACGCATAATAGCACTCTCCAAGAAGCTTCATTTTTTTACCAAGCTCCATATTTTTAGTTTGCAGTAAAACGGTTTGCTTTGTAGTGCTGGCGAGCTCTGTCGCCTTTTTGCCAACCTTTTTCGCGGTTGTTTTAACCTTTCCTGTGACCTTTTCTATAATTTCAGCCATATAATACCTCCTTATAGCAATTGTTTTTAATATAAGGCACTAATAATATAATACTCTTTTTTGAGGTTTTTGTCAACCTTTATGGAATAAAAAGCATCTTTTTGTTAAGACTAAATTTTGACATAAATTTTAAAGAAGGTGATGATTTGAATAAGGATGAATACAAGGAATATGTCAAGCGACGTGCCAAGCGGTCTGCCTCGCCCAAAAATTGTGGATTTGCATTTTTAATCGGTGGTGCTATTTGCACGCTTGGTCAGGCGCTTCACGACTTATATATGCATTTAGGAATACACGAGCAGGACGCATCAACGCTTGTTTCTATATCTCTTATTACGCTCGCGGGGCTTTTAACCGGACTCGGAGTGTTTGATAAGCTTGCCAAGATTGCAGGAGCAGGAACGCTTGTTCCTATAACCGGCTTTGCCAACGCCGTGGTTTCACCTGCAATGGACACAAAAAGTGAGGGGTATATTTTTGGAGTTGGCGCAAAGGTTTTTACTATTGCAGGCCCTGTAATATTGTATGGACTGTTTTCAGGGGTTATCTATGGCATTATTTATTTTCTTTGGGGGTAAGCTATGAGAAATATAATAAGGCTTGGGGCTTCTCCTCGCATTAGCTCATATTATAGCGTTGTAGGAAGTAGCGAGCACGAGGGACCGCTTGGTGATTGCTTTGACCATTTTTCGCTTGATGACAAATTTGAGAAGGATTCGTGGGAAAAGGCAGAGAGCGAGATGCAACGCTTAGCTGTCGCTGGAGCACTAAAGCGCGCAGGACTACGCGACACAGATATCGACCTGCTTCTTGCTGGAGATTTGCTTAATCAATGCGTAGGCTCAAGCTATGGTCTTGTTGACTTTGATATTCCTTATGTTGGGCTTTATGGTGCATGCTCAACCTGTGCGCTTGGCTTGGCTCTTGCCTCGTTGCTTTATAATGGTGGTGCCTGCAAGCGGTGTGCCTGTGTTACCTCATCACACTTTTGCGCAAGCGAGCGACAATTTAGATTTCCCTTGGAATATGGTGGGCAAAGAACGCCTACCTCTCAATGGACCGTGACTGGCTCCGGTGCGTTTATTGTAAGCGGAATTGGAGATGTTGCAGTTAAGGAAATTGTGTTTGGGAAAAGCATTGATATGGGCATAAGCGACATAAATAATATGGGAGCAGCGATGGCGCCCGCCTGCATTGACACTATAAAGAGATTTTTCGAGGAAAGCGAGCACTCTGTGGACGATTTCGACCTAATATTGACTGGCGACCTTGGCTACGAGGGAAGCAAAATTTTAAAGGATTTGCTTCTTAGTGAGGGGATTGATATACGAAAAATCCATAACGACTGTGGGCTTATGATATATGATAGAAAGAAGCAGGACAAGCATGCGGGCGGTAGCGGATGTGGCTGTAGCGCAAGCGTTTTAGCGGGAGATATAATCAAAAAATTAGAGTCAAGAGAGCTAAAAAGAGTGCTTTTTATAGGCACAGGGGCGCTTATGAGCCCTTTAACTCTGTATCAGGGCGGTTCAATTCCAGCCGTTGCGCATCTTATCCATTTAGAGGTGAATGATTATGATAGCTAATTATGCCCTTGCGTTTTTAGTCGGCGGTGCTTTTTGTGTAATTGCACAGCTCTTAATAGACAAAACAAATATGACTCCAGCAAGAATCCTCGTTTTGTATGTTTGCTCGGGTGTTGCTTTGACTGCAATAGGTCTTTACGAGCCACTTGTGGATTTTGCAGGCAGTGGTGCAACTGTTCCTTTAACAGGCTTTGGGTATGCTATTGCAAAGGGTGTTGAGCGAGCCATTGACAAGAGTGGCGCGCTTGGAATTGTAACAGGGGGGCTTAGCGCCACGGCAGGTGGTATTACTGTTGCTATTTGCTTAGGTCTTATAATGTCGCTGATTTTTTCAAGCAAGCCAAAAAAATAAAGAAAAGAGATTTTGCAATTGCAAAATCTCTTTTGTCATTAAAAGCTTCCGCCTCGTCCACTATGGCTTCTTGAGCCTCCGCCACCGCCCGAGCTACTTTTCTTCGGCTTTGCGGTTCTTGTTATCGTGCTATAGAGGTACATATCTCTTGCAAGTGTCAGCTCAAAAGAGCCGTTTCTTACATACTGGGTTGCGTTATTTTGTGGTCTTGCGTTATTCATCGCTCTTCTCATAAGCACAATCGTTATAACACCTGCGCCTATTGAGAATATTATGGTAAATATCATTCCGCCTATAAAATCACCCTTATAAAAGCCGTTATAGGATTCAATAATCTCATCAGCGGTTTTAGCAAGCTGAACACCCGCCTCATAGTAATCGCCTTGCTTTAAGGGTGCTACTATTGCCTTCTCGAGCTCATCAAGCCTTTCGTATGCAAAGGTTTCGGTAGCCTTGCCAGTTAAGCATATATAATACGAGCGATTACGCTCGCTTATGAGCAAGAGCACACCATTTCCGTCCTTGCCATAGCCGTAGCCATTATCATCGTAAAAATTCTCCGCATAGTCTTGCATATCATATCCGCCATATGATGCGGTGGTTACAATCACAAGCTCGCACTCGTGCTTTTTGGAATACTCGTAAAGCATATCCTTTAGCTTTTCCTCTTGTATGCTTGAAAACAAGTCCTCCCTATCAACAACAAGCTCATCTCTATTAGCGCTCGCAAGCGAGGAAATAGAGATTGTTAAAAGGGTTACTATGAGAGATACTAATATAACGAGGGTCTTTGTAGTCCTTTTCATACACTCCACCCCCTTAAAGAAATGCCATTAGGACAGATATGAGCGTGCCAGCAAGTGCGGTTGCTCCTGCGACAAGTCCAAACCAGCCTATGCTCTTTTTTGTCGATATAGGAAGCTCACCAACGAGCTTTCCCGTTTGTCCGTTGAGGGCAAAGGTGTATTTTTTGCCATTATATGTTGTATTGATCATCCACACAGGAATAAGTGCATACCTTGTTTTTCCATTTACAAGCTGTATGTTCATGCTCTGCGTATTCACGGTGCTATAGCCACCTGTTGTTTGTGCGAATTGGCTTTGAGTGCTTTTCTTAATTCGCTCGTTTGCGTGATAAGATGCCATTTTCGGGTCAACATCATATTTTTCTGCTGAGTATCCTGCAAGATATGGCATATTGAAATCGACCATTTCGCGATAATCAAAGGGCTCTATCGCCTCCATATATGTATCATCCATCTTAGACGAGCCATCAGCAGGCACTCTTTCGAAGGAAAGCCTTCCTGCACGGGTGAGTAAGAAATGTGAGGTTTTGGTATATCTATAATTACTATCCGACCAAGTACGAATTCTTGTCGCGCGATAGCGAATATGGGAGTCTGTGTCGCAATCATAGAGCCAAAACGGAACATACACGCCTTCCATTTTATCATTTGTGTGAAGTGCCTTAAAATCCTTAGGCAAAAGAGGCTTTTTTCTCATGAACTGCAAAAAAGCATCCTGTGCCTCCTTTTTGCTGACCTTAAATGGAATTACATAATCAGGTCTAAATGCGCCTGAAAGCTTACCAGAAACGATAACAGGAGAGCCACAATACGGACACAGGGTTGCCACAGTGGTGGCATCTGTTACAATTTCACCAGCACAGGCTGAGCAGGTATATACATTCAGCTCCTCGCCCTCGTGCCATTCACTGCTACCCTCGGCATATTCATCCCAAGAGGGGTCGCTTATATGCTTACTCTCCTCCTATGCCTCGTTAAAATCCTTTACCGCATCAACCTCAAACTCG
>JAFTIV010000076.1 GCA_017456685.1 Clostridia bacterium
CAAGGACCAATAAGGTCGCCAAGCCATTTTTCAACGCCAAGACCCGCCTCAGCAAACGCGCTTGCCCATTGAGAAATTGCAATCTCACTTGAGCCCGCACAAAGCATCATAACAAAGATAATCCAAAATGCCTTGTTCTTGAAAAGTGTCATAAACGAGCTTGTTTTGCCCTCAGGCTCAAGGGTGTTAATAGGAACAAAGCAGAATAGAATAAGGTCGATTAGTGGAACAATAGCCCACGCAAGAGTGATATATCTCCAATGCTCAATTCCAATAGTTAGAAATAGTATTGTAGAAATTAAAACGACACCCATTTGTCCCCAACAGTAAAACGAGTGCAGAAGGCTCATCATTCCGCCCTTGTTAGTCGTAGGACATGCCTCAACAATAGGGCTGATTAAAACCTCCATCATACCACCGCCAATACCGCAGAAGATATTAGCAATAATTAGCGCAAGAAGCTTGTTGCTCATCGCAAACGGAAGTGTCGGGAAAAGGCAAAGACCGATAATCGCACAGAGCTGTGCAATAATAACACATTTTCGATAGCCAACCTTAGGCGCGTATTTCGAGCAAATTAAATCAACTATAAGCTCAGTCGCAAAGTTGGTCGCAATAAGCAGGCTAAGCTGTGAAAGCGACACTCCAAAGCCGTTTTGAAAGGTTATAAACAAAAGTGGCGGAAAATTTATCAAAATTGCCTGCGTGAAATAGCCGATGCACGAGGCGCAAATTGTACCCTTAAAGCTTTTTCTCATAAAAGTCCCCTTGTCCTTGATAATCTCATATCATTTTATCACATTAAGTGATAAAGTCAAGGGCTTTTTTAAAAAATCTTAAATAAAATTCACTCCGTAGCGCTCAACCCAAATATCAAGCTGAATAAGCCAAGCCACAAGCTGTGCAGGACCCATTAGCTGTCCAAACCAAGTCCCACCCTTATTTATCGTATCGTAAAGAGCATTTTTGTCTAATTCCTCGCTTAGATAGCCACCGCGAGAAAGACGCGCATCAAGCATAGAAAGCACGAGCCTTAAATACTCTGGGTTGTGAGTTTTCGGGTACGGGCTCTTTTTTCTCCACAAAATTTCGTCGGGTAAATGACCTCTCATCGCGTTTCTTAAAAGCGCCTTTTCAACTTGATTTTCAAACTTAATCTCCCAAGGCACATTAAATACATGCTCGAAAATTCTGTGGTCAGCAAACGGAACTCTTATCTCAACACCGCTTGCCATGCTCATTCTGTCCTTCCTTTGCAAAAGAGAGGACATAAATAGCTTAACTGATAAATATGAGGCGACTCTTGAGCTTTTCATCGACTCTGTGTCGCTCTTTAGCGTTGGACAAGCACGCAGAGTGTCGCGATAAATGCCCTTTACATAGTCAAAGCCTCGCTCACTCCTCGCAATCTCACCCTTGAAAAGCGAGGCGCGTAAGCGGGGCGCGTGAATCCAAGGGAAGAAGTCTGCGTATAGCATCTCGGGACGATAAAACCAAGGGTATCCACCAAAAATTTCGTCGGAGCATTCGCCACTGAGCCCAACCGTGTGGCGCCTTTTTATTTCTTGGCAAAAATACAAAAGCGAGGAATCAATGTCAGCCTGACCTGGCAAATCTCGATACAGGGTCGCCTCGTCAAGATAAGAGGCAACCTCGACCGTAGGAGCAGTTAGCACAGTGTGATTTGTTCCTAAATACCTTGAGGCGAGAAGTGCAAAATCATCATCACTCTCGGGCTGAAAAAGGCTTCCCTCAAACGATGCCTTGTTTCCCTCGTACTCGAAGGAATAGGTGTCAAGAACAAGACCCTGTGTCTTGTATTCCTCACTTGCAATCGCGCTGACAACGCTTGAGTCAAGCCCACCAGATAAAAGCGAGCAAAGCGGAACATCACTCACAAGCTGTCGCTTTATAGCATCACTCACTAAAAACTCCGTTTTTTCAATCGCATACTCTCGACCCTTGCAAAAGGGCTTAGCCTCGATTTCCCAATATTTTCGCCTTCTTATGCCTCGCGCATCAAGGCTTAAGCATTCACCACCCTCAAGCTCTAAAATGTCCTTGAAGGCGCTTTTTCCCGAAACAAAGTTAGGACTTAAGTAAAGTATCTCCCAAAGCCCCTTTTCGTCCACATCTGCGCGTATTTTTGGGTGAGCAAGCATCGCCTTTATCTCGCTCGCAAACACAAGCTCATCACCGATTAGCGCGTAATAAAACGGCTTCACACCGAAGCGGTCGCGCGCACAAAATAGCCTCTCTCCGTCGTAAACCGAAAAGGCAAAAATGCCATTTAAGCGACACGCGCACTCGTCTCCAAACAAAATATAAGAGTAAAGCACGACCTCTGTGTCGCATTTTGTCGAAAATGTAACCCCTAACCCCTCAAGCTCGTGCCGAAGCTCTGGGGCGTTGTATATCTCGCCATTATATACAATAGTGTAAATCTTGTTGCCGTAGCCCACACTAAGTGGCTGATGCCCGTTTTCGGGGTCTATAACTGATAAGCGATTATGCCCAAGACACGCATGAGTATGCTCGAAAATATCGCAATCATCGGGACCCCTGTGTCGCATTTTCTTGTTCATTTTCTCAACCGTGTCACGAGCGCGCACCTCGCCCTTAAAGCTTACAATTCCACAAATAGAGCACATAAATGCACCTCCTTAAAAAATCCGTGCTTTTCTTATTGTATGCAAAAATGGTAAAAAGATGAATTTAAAATTATATTTTGTCTTGACAAACACTTTCTTTGTATGTTATAATTATGATGTAAAAAATTATATAATATGGGGACTATACCCATAAGGAGGAAATGATGAAAAAGAAACTCTTACTTTTGACAGTATTAGTAATGGCTTTTGTAATGCTTTTTGCTATGTCAGTAAGCGCTGCTGAGTATTTTGGCAATGTCGAAATCATAGATAACGATGGCGACGGACAAAGCGACATTAAAGTGACTGACAAAATCCATAGTGTTATCTATAAGGATAACGAGAATGGCGTGCCAGCAACAGAGGATGCACGTGTAAAACTAAGCTGCACCTGTGAAAAGGGAAGCCATACCTTCCCAGCTTATTATATTTGCGTAATAGACCCAAATGTTAAGGAAACGCTTTACAATCTCAATTATTCTGCTCTTAATGCATTAAGAGAGGATTATTGTGGCTCAACAACCGATTATTCAATTACAAGTCTCGTGGCATTTGAGTTTCCAAATGGCTTGAAGGGAGCATATAACGGATTGTTTGGCAAAAAGGTTGCAACAGCAATAAAGTATGTAAGCTTTGCAAAATGCACAACAATTACAACAGTTAATGATGCAGCTGGCGGAAACAACTGGCTGGAGGCAGCAACATCGTTAGAGGCAGTTGATTTTGGAACAACACTTACAAAAATCCTACCTATTTCTGCTATAATTGTGATAACTTAACAAGTGTTACAATTCCTGATCAAGTACAAACAATAGGCCAGTTAGCGTTTTATGACTGTAATGGATTAACTACTGTAAATATATCAGTAAATTCACAGCTCAATTCGTTAGGTGATCAATGCTTCAAAAGCTGCTCGTCCTTAGGTGCGTTCTACATTCCACCCAAGCTAACAAGCATTGGAAATAATACAGGCTCGGGAACTTCGCCAATAGATGGATGTACAAACCTTTATTTTGTTCACCAGCCAGGTGAGCAAAAGCCAACAGTTTATTATTTTCCAAAAAATATTACTGGAATTATTGGTGAGGCATTTAAAAACTGTAAAGGACTAAATGATGTTCTCGTTTTCCCAACCGGAGTGACAGAAATATCAAATGGTTGGGCGTTCTGTAACGCAAAATCCTGCACATTAGTGTTTCTCGGTGATGTTACTTCGCTTAACACTCCAAGTAATGGTTCTTGGACACAGCAAAAGGCAATTTATTTCTGCAATGAGGAAGATGTAGGCGCAGATAGCTACACTACATATTCGAGTAGCAAAAACGCTAAAATTAATGTATTCTGTAACGCAGAGGGCAACACCAC
>JAFTIV010000077.1 GCA_017456685.1 Clostridia bacterium
AGGCACACAGCCCATTGTAATTAGAGTAATGAAGGTGTTCTTGATATGCTCAAGACGGCTTGGGTCGTCAACAACATCCTTAGTCATAAGAATTTGGGCAACCGTGTGTCCGTAGGCGGAGAAAAAGTTGTCATAAATCTTTACAAGCTGACCTTGACCAACCGCAGCGCATGCTTGCTTTTTCTCAAGCGAGTCGGGGTATTGATTTAGGTTTAGCCTTGCATAGCCTGCACCAACCGCGCCCGAGCTTACCATTACAACCTCGTGTCCTGCATTTTTGAAGTCGGAAACTGCGCGAGTAAGAAGCTCAATTCTGCGAAGATTGAGAGCGCCATTTTGATATGTAAGGGTAGATGTACCGATTTTTATAACTATTCTTTTGCAATTTTTAATAATGCCCATAATTTTCTCCAAAAATATTGTCAATCGACTGTTGAAATTTGTAGCTTTGTGTTGTATAATTATTTTATATACACACACGCAAGCATAATATGCTTATATAATACAACACAAAAGTCTAAAATTCAAGACCTTGTTGCAAAAATTGAGGGAAAAGTGAAAAATGAAGCAAAAATTTAATGTAGAAATCGCAGGCGTAAGGCTTGGAATTGTGTCCGAGGAGGGGCAGGAATATGTTGAGGGCATCGCAAGGGCGGTTAATGATAGAATTAACCAAATGGTGCGCTCTCAAAAGCATTGCTCTCTTGTAGAGGCATCAATTTTTTGCGCTATGGATTTCTTTAGCACGGGTCAAAGCGATGCAAGAAAGGTGAAAAACCTTGAGGCGCAAATTGCCCTTTATCAAGCAAATGTAAATAGACTAAAAAAGGAAAACGAGGAGCTAAGAGCTAAGCTTTCGGGAAACAACTGATGGAAAATCAAAAAAGAGCCCTGCCAGAGCTTTTGGCGCCTGCTGGAGATATGAGCGCGCTTAAAAGCGCGATTGCCTCGGGTGCCGATGCGGTATATTTTGGCGCGGATTTGTTTAATGCAAGAATAAGAGCAAATAACTTCAACCTTGACGAGGCGCGTGAGGCGATAAGGCTATGTCACGCACACGGTGTCAAGGCTTTTGTTACGCTCAACATCGCAATTTACGATAAGGAGCTTCCACAAATGCTTGAGTATGTGAAATCTCTTTACGAAAGCGGTGCGGACGCGCTCATAGTTGCCGACCTTGGTGCTATGAGGCTCATAAAAAAATATTTTCCAGACCTTGAAATTCATGCGAGCACACAGGCGGGCGCTAATAGCCTCGATGGAGTTAAGGCGCTTAGCGAGCTTGGATGTAAAAGGGTAGTTGTAGCAAGAGAGCTTGATAAGAAAAATTTAGAATATATTTGCAAGGGAACGGATACGGAAATTGAGGCGTTTGTGCACGGTGCACATTGTATGTCAATATCGGGTCAATGCCTAATGAGCTACGCAATGGGCGGAAGAAGCGGTAATCGCGGAGAGTGTGCACAGCCCTGCCGTTTGCCTTATACCATTGCTGGAAAGGAAATGTATCCACTTAGCCTTAAGGATATGTCGCTTGCAAATCACATAGAGGAGCTTTTGACGCTTGGGGTGTCCTCGCTTAAGATTGAGGGCAGAATGAAGAGCGCGGATTATGTTGGCGGAGCAGTTGAAATATGGCGCAGGCTTCTTGATAGTGGCAAAAGCGCGACACAGGGTGATATGCAATCGCTCTCAAGGCTCTTTTCAAGACAAGGCTTTACAGATGGCTATTTCGCCTCTCGCATTAGCAAGGATATGCTTGGAGTTCGCTCTGAGCAGGATAAGGCTCAAACAAAGGAGCAAATACAAAGCGTACAGGAGCTTACAAAGCCACCTCTTAATATTTCGGCAAGCTTTATTTTGGGCAAGGGTGCGACGATAACAGTAAGCGATAAGCATCGCTCTGTGAGCGTATATGCAGACATTGTAGAGGAAGCGAAAACAAGCCCGATGTCGCGCGAGGACATAGAAAAAAGCCTCTCAAAATTAGGCTCAACCCCTTACTCGCTTGGCAAAATCGAAATCGAAAAGAGCGACAATATAATGGTGCGTGTTTCAAGCCTTAATGCGCTTAGACGAGAGGCAATTGATAAGCTTCTTGGCACAAACAGGCGCGCTGGCACAATCGACTATGTGGCTGAAAAGCGCGCGAAAAAGGGTGATATAATTCGCTCTGCCGTCTTTTATAATCCTAATCAAATTCCCGAAAACGCAGAGGAATATTTTGATAGAATATATCTGCCGTTTTATATGTTTGACTATGATTCTTGTGCAAACGGAATATATTTGCCACCTGCAATCCTCGACGATGACTTGGACGAGGTTAGACAGATTGTGAGAAGCACAAGAAAGCTTGGCGCGAGATATGTGCTTGTTAGCAATATAGGTCAAATAAAAATGGTAAAGGAGCTTGGAATGGTGCCTGTTGCCGATTTTAGATTTAATGTGTTTAACGGACACACCATTGATGCTCTTTGTGAGCTTGGTGTTAGGGATGTAATCCTTTCTCCTGAGCTTACCCTGCCTCAATGCCGTGATATGGCAGGCTACTCGGTTGTGGCATATGGTAAAATACCAATAATGACCACCTTTAAATGTATTATGAAGGACGCAACAGGCTGTGGAAAATGCTCAGGCTATATAACCGATAGGACGGGCGCGACTATGTATTGCCAATCGGAGTATGGACACCATACGATAATTCATAATAGCGTGCCGATTTATATGGCGGATAAGGCGGAGCAAATCGCAAGCCACTCGTGGCACTTCATCTTTACTGATGAAACCGCTGACGAGTGCTATGACATAATAGAGGCGTACAGGAATGGAGCGCCAACGCAGAAAAAGATAAGGAGAATAAGGTCGTGAAAATAGTTTTAGCATCTGCCTCACCAAGAAGGCGCGAGATACTTGCAATGGCTTGCCCCGATTTTGATGTGCGAATTTCTAATGCCGATGAAAGCTATAGTAGCGACACACCCCTTGACCAAATTCCTAAAATTTTAGCCGAGAGAAAGGCACTTTGTGTGCCTATGGAGAAAAACGAGATTATAATCGGCTGTGATACTGTCGTTATTTGTGGGGGCGAGCTTATGGGCAAGCCTAAGGGACGAGAGGACGCGATAAGAATGCTCGAGGCGTTTTCTGGCACAGAGCATCTTGTTGTAAGCGGTATATGTGTGCGCACAAGCGATAAGATTTATGCCGAGAGTGTGACGAGCAAGGTTTATATGAGAGAGCTTTCGCGCGAGGAAATAGAAAAATATGTTGACCTGTATGAGCCCTACGATAAGGCGGGCGCGTATGGAATTCAAGAGCTTGCAGGCGCATTCGTTTCGCGAATAGACGGAGATTTTTATAATATCGTCGGCTTGCCCCTGTGTCGCTTAACTGAAATATTCAAGACCGAGCTGGGGGTGTCGCTTATATGACCAAGACACAGAAAAGGGAGCGCATAGCACGCGTTGTGGAGCACCTTAAGGCACTTTACCCCGAGGCGAGGTGCTCGCTTGAGTACGAGGGCGACCCTTGGAGACTTCTTGTTATGGGACGACTTAGCGCTCAATGCACCGATGAAAGAGTAAATATAGTTTGTCGTGAGCTCTTTAAGCAAATTCCTGATGTATATGCAATGGCAAGCGCACCGATTTCCAAAATAGAGGAAATAATCAAGCCCTGTGGCTTATTTCGAATGAAGGCACAGAACATAAAGGACGCCTCTGTGCGCCTAATTCGCGATTATGGCGGACAGGTGCCCGACACAATGGACGAGCTACTAAAGCTTGAGGGAGTAGGCAGAAAGATTGCAAATTTGCTTCTTGGTGACCTTTTTGGTAAGCCTGCAATAGTTGCCGATACCCATTGTATGCGCATTTGCGGACGACTTGGAATGTACAAAAACGGAATGAAGGACCCGTATAAAACAGAGCTTATTCTCAGTGAGCTTGTAGAGCCGAGCGAGCAAAGCGACCTATGTCATCGCCTCGTGCTTTTCGGCAGAGAATATTGCTCGGCAAGAGCACCTCGTTGTGGAGAGTGCCCACTTGGCAAGGCAGGACTTTGCGAGCAAGCATGAAAGGCGCATAGCCTACGGATAGGTGAATATCCTTGTAGAGCAATGCTCTAACACAAAAGCGTAAGCTAATAAGACAAAAAGAGATTTGCTGTCGCAAATCTCTTTTTTATTTAAAAAGGGCAGGCACAAGTAGTATGCCTGCCCGCACAGAGCGCGGACGGTGAGAAAGGAGAGTTAGGAGAATTTATTTTTTACCGCCCATTAAATCATTTTTGCGCTCGTTGTCCCATTGCTTTTTATGCTCGTACCATTGTGAGGCGAGCTCTGCCTCCTTGCTTCTTTGCCATTGTTCAACATTTTCGTGCTCTGGCATAGGAGCGTCCTTGAATGCCTCAGCTCTTGCGGAGCTTTGCTCCTCAATAGTTGCATTAAGGCTTGAGAGCGTAGCTGAGGCTATTTCGAATTGCTCGAAAAGTAATTCGATTTGGAGAATTGTTTCATCTATTAGTGCAATTAGCGCCTCGTCGCTCTCGTCAGCCTTCATTTCGTTTAGAATAACGAGAATTTGCTCAACCGCACTCTTGCAATCGCTTGCCTCCTCGGCTCGCTTTAGCTCTAAAAGATATTCGTCAAAGCGACCCTTAATGCCATCATTGCGCTCCTTGCCGTGACCCATAGCGAGCCAAAGCGTAAGCCTGCTTGGCTTGCCAATTTCGTTAGGGACAGATGGTGGGACGCGGTCGCTTGGACCATTTGGTGGGCTCATTTCATCACCATCTGCGCGTGCAATGCATGCCTCAAGCTCAAGAACAAGAGCCTCAATGCTGTCAGCTAAGGATTTGAAAAGCTTGCCCTCGGCATTTTTTGCCTCGTCCTGAGCCTTAGCTATATCCTGAGCCTTTTTAAGCTTCTCAAGCTCGCGAATTCGCTCATATAGCTCGCTCACAGAAATCTGCGAGTACGATGCCGTATCGAGCACCCCGCCAAGCTCAAGGTAGTACATAATAAGTGCATATTTTTGAGAATCAACGCCATATTGCTCGGCAAAGCCGTCAAGCGCGTTGCTCTCGGCGCCTGTAATTACAACACCAAGCATTTTCTTGCTCGAAAATTTGTTAGAGAATAGCTCCTTTATCTGCCTTGTCATCTCCTCGTCACGCGCACCCTCGCTCGTCATAGCGCTTGCTAAGACCGCATTGTTGTCGCGCTCAGCGGAAAAATAGCCAAGCTCAACGCATCTGTCAAAGAGAATTCCTATTGCCTCCTCGGGTGTCTTGCTACTTACATCAAGCCCGTAAAGAAGAACCTCAGCATCCTCGTTAAGAGCCGTTGCTCCTGTTACAATCCCGTTTTCATCATATGAGATTTTAACTGAGGGATTTATATCAATAACGAAATATCCGCTTGATTTTGTCGTCGGTGGAATAAAGGGGTCCTCTGGTGATTTTTGGTTGAAGAAAATTATCGCGTAGATTATAAAGAATAGAGCGAGCATAGCAAGAGCTACATAAATCCAGCGCCTTGATTTTTCCGTCGAGGTGTGACCCTCGGGAGTTACAAGCAT
>JAFTIV010000078.1 GCA_017456685.1 Clostridia bacterium
AGTGCAAACGATATTTTCTGTGCCCGTCTTTGCAAGGCATCCCATGTCAGCGGTGATAAGCCATCCCTCTCCCATTTTTACAGCTTGATGTATGAGCTTATCTGCCTCTTCTCTTAGCTCCTCAAAATCGTGGGCGGGCATAAAGCCATAGCTTTCTATTAGCTTATTGAGCTTTCTTACTCCCTTTAATACGATTTTATAAAGCAAATGAGATATTTTTGTGTAAAGGGTTGAGTAGCCATATATCTTGCCGTCGTTTACATTGTTTATTATACAATACAAAACAAAGACGATAAGGCCTGGCACAACAGGCTCGCAGCCCACTCTCAAAAGAAATTTTTCAAGATTGTTATTAGCAAGTGGCGAATATTTTACATAAATTTCACCAACTATGCCGACTCTTGGCTTATTTCTTTCTGTTCTTTCGATTTTTGAAAATGCATCAAGAATAAGCTTATAATTTTTCTTTTTGCTCTTAAAGCCTCTTTTGAGCGCCTTTGCCTGAAGAATTTTTTGACACTCTGCAAGCACCTTGTCGCTCTCGCCTTCGATTTTCTCGTATGGCTTACATTGGTTATATAGCGACATCATAAGGTCACCATAAAACACAGCATTAAGCAGACTAAGAAGCATAGGTATTGTAACCTTAAAGCCCGCGCTCTTCTCTGTGCTTGTAAAGTTAAGCGAGATTACGGGTATTTGAGGAAAATCAGCTTGAAGCGCCTTTCTCAAAAGGTGAATATAATTCGATGCTCTACAGCCACCACCAGTTTGAGTTATCATAAGGGCGGTTTTATCAAGGTCGTATTTTCCGCTTTTTAGCGCATCAAGGAATTGTCCTATTACAAGAAGCGCAGGATAGCAGGTATCGTTATGTACACTTTTTAAGCCCTCATCAACTACATTTCTTGATGAGTTTGTTAGGTGCTCAACCTCATAGCCATGCTTTTTCATCACTGCGGTTATAAGGCTAAAATGAATAGGAAGCATATCAGGCACAAGAATCTTGTGCGTTTTTTTCATTTCCTTTGTAAATTGTGGAAAATTGTCCATATTTACCTCCTATTCTATTGCAGCGAGCAAGCTACGAAGGCGGATTTTGATAGCGCCGAGGTTGCTTATCTCGTCAATTTTAAGCTGAGTATATATTTTTCCGTTTTTCTCAAGGATTGCACGAACCTCATCAGTTGTTACTGCATCTATTCCACAGCCGAAGGAAACGAGCTGAACAAGGTGCATATCATCTTGAGTCGATACATATGATGCGGCTCTATATAGGCGCGAATGATAGGTCCATTGATTGAGAACTCCAAGCCTTGGGGTTTTTGCAAGATAGCTCACTGCATCCTCCGAGACAGAAACTGCGCCAAGCGAGGAAATGAGCTTTTGAACACCGTGGTTTATTTCGGGGTCAATATGATATGGTCTGCCCGAGAGGACTATTATTGGTAAATTTCTTTCTCTTGCGTAGGAAATAAGCTCCTTACCCTTGCTTCTTATTGCGTTATGATAGCTTTTTAGCGCCTCAAAGCCCATTTTTACGGCTTTTTTAGCTTCCTTAAGGGTTACGCCGTATTTTGCCAAGGATGACGCTACAACGCTCGCTATATTCGCCTCACGGCTCATATCCATATGAGGGCAAATAAAGTTTTCGTCATTTAGAATTTCCATATTAGCCTTTAAAAGCTCGGGGTAATATGCGACAACTGGGCAATTATAGTGATTATCACTATCTCCCTCGTCAACATTATAGCTTTGACAGGGATAGAATATAAAATCTGCACCCTTATCAAAAAGGTTAAGAATATGTCCGTGAACGAGCTTTGCTGGGTAGCAAACTGTATCCGATGGGATTGTATGCTGACCATAAACAAAGGTTTTACGGCTTGATTGGTCCGAAATTATTGTTTTGAAGCCGAGAGTGTCAAAAACTGTGTTCCAAAATGGCATTTGCTCATAGAAATTAAGCACTACTGGCAAGCCGACTGTCGCCTTAGGGCTTTCATTTGTGTTTTTGATTTTTTCGGTTATGTATTCGTACTTAAATTTATAAATATCGGGTAAAATGTCCTCGTCCCTTTTGCCAAGTCCTCTTTCACAGCGGTTTCCAGAAATAAGCTTTCGTCCGTCTGCAAAGGTCAAAACATCAAGAGAGCATTTTGCAGTACATTTTCCGCAATTTATGGTTGCTGATTTATACGAAAAGTCATCAAGCTCGTCCTTGGTGATTATAGTTGATGAGCCCTTGCTCTTCTTCATTGCATAAAGGGCGGCGCCATATGCGCCCATAAGTCCTGCGATGCAGGGTCTTACTACATTTATTCCAAGCTCACGCTCAAAGGCGCGCAAAACGGCATCATTTAAGAAGGTTCCGCCTTGTACAACTACATGAGAGCCGAGCTCGCTTGCGGATTTGGCTCTTATAACCTTATAGATGGCATTTTTTACAACGGAAGATGAAATTCCTGCAGAGATATCCTCTATACTCGCTCCGTCCTTTTGAGCCTGCTTTACGGCGCTATTCATAAATACTGTACAGCGCGAGCCAAGCTCAACTGGATGAGAGGCAAAAAGTCCAAGCCTTGCGAACTTCTCCACTGGATAGCCAAGGGCATTAGCAAAGGTTTGAATAAATGAGCCACAGCCCGACGAGCAAGCCTCGTTGAGCATTATGTTATCAATTGCCTTGTTTTTGATTTTAAAGCATTTAATGTCCTGTCCACCGATGTCAATAATAAAGTCAACCTCTGGGCAGAAGGACAGTGCTGAGGTAAAGTGGGCAACGGTTTCGACAATGCCGAAATCAATCTTCAAGCCCGACCTTAGAAGCTCCTCGCCATAGCCTGTTACGGCTGAGGAGACAATTTTTATTTTATCGCCAAGAAGGTCGTATAGCTCTCTTAGCTTTTTACTTACGACATCAAGGGGGCGTCCGCTATTTTCGGTATAGTGGGAGAAAAGCAGTTTTTTATCTTCACTAAGAAGCACTATTTTAGTTGTTGTAGAGCCTGCGTCGATGCCAAGATAGGCATTTCCCTCATAGGTGGAAATGTCGCCCTTTTCGACATCTGCCCTTGAATGGCGCTCGCGAAATTCGTTATATTCTGCCTCGCTTTCGAAAAGAGGCTTAAAGGAAACGATATCTGCGTTTGGCTTCGATGCCTTGATTTTTTCGATAATTTCAGCTGATGAAATCGGCTCCGCGTTTTTATCTGCATAGAGCGCCGAGCCATACGCCATAAAGCAGGTTGCAAGCTCAGGGAAAATCGCGTGCTCATCATCAAGACCAAGGGTTTCCTTAAAGGCATTTTGCAGAGCCTTATAGAAATGAAGTGGTCCGCCAAGGAAAAGCACCTTTCCCTTGATTTTTCTACCCTGTGCAAGTCCTGCAACCGTTTGGTCAACTACTGCTTGGAAAATGCTCGCGGAAATATCCATAGCGGATGCGCCTTGATTAAGAAGCGGTTGAATATCGCTCTTTGCGAAAACGCCACAGCGCGAGGCGATTGGGTATTTCTTTTCAGCCTTTAGAGCGAGCCAGTCAAGCTCATCGCCCGAAACCTTCAAAAGCGTTGCCATTTGGTCGATAAACGCGCCTGTACCGCCTGCACAGGTACCATTCATTCTCTGCTCCGCTCCGCCAGTTAGGAAAAGGATTTTTGCATCCTCTCCGCCAAGCTCAACGGCGACATCTGCATCGGGGTATAGCTCCTTTATTGCAAGCGAGGCGGAATACACCTCTTGCACAAAGGGAAGATTAGCTGTTTGGGACAAGCCAAGTCCTGCAGAGCCTGTTATTGCAAGCTTAAATTCACCATCGTTAAACTCGGCAAAAAGCTTTTCAAGCTGGTCAAGGACTGTTTCCTTAACCTTTGAAAAGTGTCTTGTATATACGGAATATAATAGCTCATTATTTGCTGAAAGCAGTACGCATTTTACGGTTGTTGAGCCTACATCAACACCGATTTTATAGGTTGTCATATGAGCACCTCTCTTTCAAGGATAATTTTAAACAAAAATATGACTAAATTCAAGAAAATTTGAATGTGTTAATTAAATTTTCAGTTTTTGTTCACATTACGAATAAAAACGATACTTTTATTTGCAATATGCGAATATTTTACCATAAAATAGAGGCTTTTTCAATACCTTGGCTTTAATTTGCCATTGTCAATAATCAAAGTGGGAGAAAAAAGAGTGATTTGTTTTGTGCGTAATCCTTTAAGTTTAGGCTTTTTATTTCCAAGGACATAGGGGTTGTGTAATAGTAAATCCCTCTTGTTGCGTTGATGATGCAGGTATAGGTTGTATAGTGCTCTCTTCCCTTTTTAGTTAAGGTTG
>JAFTIV010000079.1 GCA_017456685.1 Clostridia bacterium
AGCATTTCCTTTCTGCGCATTCACAATCAATAGCACGCAACTCCGAGTTCAGCCAGATAATTATATGCGTCATTTACTAAACTGGAACGAATAGAATCATGCTGCGTGCAATCATAACACAGCACATCATTTAGAATTTCATCAATCTCATCACCATTCTTTTCACTAATTTCAAAATTCTCAATCCAATCGTTTATTTTTTGAAGATTCTCCTCTAGTTGCGAAGTAGAATGACCTTTATCCTCTAATACTATTTTCTGAGCTGTTAAATTTGTTTTGACACATTCTAATATATGTTTAATTAAGTCTTTTTTCCTAGTATCTTTGATATTGTCTTCTGTTGCAATTTGTGCAATTAAGTCATCACCTAATGCATCATTGTCTTCGTAACCAGCAAGCATTACAAAAACATTATCTGCAGTCATTTTGTAGATTAGCTCCTCAGCCTTTTTTGCATCATATATTGTAGTATTACCAATTAGTCTATATGCAAGTTTTTCGCCATTATCCCAAGCCGTAGAATCTTTAATATCGCCGTCATTTTTACTAACGATAGCTTTGGCTTTTTTTAGTGTTAATCCTGTTTCTTCATCTATAATTTCGTTTTCATTTGAATTATCGTTATCACCATTGCTATTTCCTGAGCCATTGCTATTTTCAGAGCCATTGCTATCTCCAGAGCCATCGCTACTACTGTTGCTTATTATTTCTTTTAGTTGTTTTTTAAAGCCTTCTGTTTCTAAATCATTTATTGTATCATCATAGAATAACTTATCATTGAATAAATCTTTATCAATTTCTCCATAATAAGATGTAGCATCTTTTTGGAATTCTTTTAATTTAGCAATTCTTGTTAGTAAATAAACTTTGTCAAAAGCCGCACTTAATTTACTAGATACTTTACTATTTTCACCAGTTTTTGTATCTTCTAAAGCTTTTCTGAGCTCATCTATTGCTTTGTTAAGATTTTCTTTTGAATCTGAATCTAGAGATTTTTTTACATCATTACTTTCTTTTATTAATTCGTTAACTAATGGAGCTAAAATTTGAGATTTTGCAGTTTCTTTAGCCTCTTCGTCTTTTATTTGATTATAGTATTTATTTTCTACCGGGTACACACTCGTTTGATGAAGCTCCTTTAAATTTGCATAGTAATCGTAGCTTTCACAAATGAGCCTTCCGTTAGCTTTTGCGGGATCAAAATCAATATCATCAGCATAAATGTTTATAAGAGTATAGGTGGGGGTATAGCTCTCGGGAGCTTTTCTTTCCTCTAAAAACAGACGACTATATTCCATATAGATAGTTCCGTCTGCGTGCATATGAACATTGGAATATCTGTGCGATATTGAATTTAGCGCTCCGTATGGTGAATAGTGAATTATTGATATTTTTCCGTTAAAGCCATTATATCCCTTCATAAGGTCAATGTCTGTTTCGACAACAAAGTCGCCATAATCTTCCTCGTTTAAAATCAGCCAAAGCTTATCGCCATCGTAAGAGGGTGCTTGATTTACAACCTTCGTTCTCACCTCATAATTGTTATAGGGTAAGCTTTCTGTCTTGATTTTAAGGCTTACATCGTAATTCCTTGCAAAATGCGCAAGACCATTTTCGATGGTTTTAGGAATAATCACAAAGGTTGGGGGAATGTAAGGTATTTCGTTAATGTTCTCTAAAACATCGTACTTAGGGTTTGAAATCTTCGCAAGATTAGTAGCAGTTATACTCATACTGTTATAATCGTATTTAAAATCCTTAAAGCCTGTTATATAGTAGTCGTAATACTCTTCAAGATATGAAGGGTTGGAAATGAATATTACTATATTATCATCAAAGAGCTCCTCGCTTGCAATTGGCAGAGTATTCGAGGCAAGTGATGACTCATAGTCCTCATAATCCCAAAAAATACAATATTCAAATCCATTACCCGATTTAGGAGTTGCGCCAAAATCGTGCGCGCCGTGCTTTATTGTTGTGTAATAATTCTCTTCAATGAGCTCGGGATATTGAACAGGATATGAGGGCTGTATCTGCTCTTGATTTGTTAACTCATCGCTACTTGATACAATATCATCACTCGTAGATGAGCTTTCACTCGAGGAGCTACTCTCAACGGAGCTCGTGGTAGCGGGGGCTTCCTCGTTTTCGCACGAGGTTATCAGGGAAATTAGTATTGATAAAATTAGAATTAAAGAAATTAGTTTTTTCATATGGAAAATCCTCCCTTCTATTTACATTTTATCAAGAATTGTTGATGTGTTCAATAATGTGGCTTCTTTTTTCATATAATCATCACATTGTGATGATTTTGTGAAGTGAGGATTTCCCGCTTGACAAAAGCCTTGTGCGGAATTTTCAGGAAAATCAATTTTCATCAAACCTTCACATAAAATTATTTAATTTCATCTATCTTTTTTTTTGCAATAAGCGATAAAAAAAGAGATGCGAGCGCATCTCTTTTTTGTTGTTTTTATTTTAGCTTTGCAACAAGGTCAAGCATGTCGAGCTTATCCTGGAATGAGCCAAGCTCGGTGTTTTCGTCGATTACAACAAGCTCTGTATCGGTGAGCTTTGCAAAGAGGCGAATATCATCAACAGTAAGAGCTGTTGAAACTACGGTATGGTGTGCTCCACCCGCGTAAATCCAAGCGGCTGCGCCTGTTGCGTGGTCTGGCTTTAGCTTCCACATAATTCTTGCAACAGGAAGCTTTGGCATAGCCTTTGGCTGTTTTACAAGCTCTATGCTTGCGCAAATAAGACGGAAGCGATTTCCAAGGTCAACCATACAAACGGCAACTCCGTCACCCTCGACACCGTCAAATACGAGTCTTGCAGGTGGCTCCTTTCCGCCTATTCCAAGATGATGAACCTCTATTTTTGGCTTATTTGATGCAAAATCAGGAGAAACCTCGAGCATATGAGCACCAAGAACTACCTCCTCACCCTTTGTAAAGTCGTAGGTATAGTCCTCCATAAAGCCAGTTGAGCCCTCTCTGCCCTTAGCCATTTCAACCATAATTGCATTAAGTGCCGAGGTCTTATAGTCGCCCTCTGCACCGAAGCCGTAGCCCTTAGCCATCATTCTTTGAGTTGCAAGACCCGGAAGCTGTTTAAGACCGTGAAGGTCCTGGAAGGTGTCAGTATATGCGCCAAAATTACCAGCTGTAAGGAACTTTTCAAGTGCAATTTCGTACTTCGCCTGCTCCTTAACTGCATCAAGGTTATCTGTGTTCATTTCGTAAAGGCTATTGTACTCTGCCATTTTAGCCTCTAACTCTTTATCTGTTACTGCATTAACGAGTGCAACAAGGTCGCCTATTCCGTAGTAGTTTACATTCCAGCCGTATTTAATTTGGCTCTCTACTCTGTCACCATCTGTTACGGAAACCTCTCTCATATTGCTACCGAACATAGCAACATTGAGGCTCTTTGAAAAGTCAACTGCTCTTGCAACATCGATGAATTTCTTGATTTTTTCGATTACATCCTCGTGCTTATAATAGCCAACGATTACCTCGCGCTTAACGCCAAGACGAGTAACCATAAAGCCGTACTCGCGTCCGCCGTGTGCGGTTTGATTAAGGTTCATAAAGTCCATATCAATCTCGTCATATGGCAATTTTTCGTTAGCCTGTGTATGGAAATGTAGGAGTGGCTTAGTTAAAAATTGAAGTCCCTTAATCC
>JAFTIV010000080.1 GCA_017456685.1 Clostridia bacterium
AGGCGTTTTGCTCAATGCCTGTTGGAATTTCAAGAATACTAACCTTAGAGCCGTTTATCTCAAAATTAAAGCCTGTGTTTCTTATCTCTGTCTGCCAGTCGCTAAGCGTTGCTATTTCGTCAGCGGTTAGATAAACCTCAATTGGAAGCATAAGAATCTGCGACGAGGGGCTTGCCTCTTTTGTCTTTTTCTTAAGGTCCTCAAAGATAATTCTCTCGTGGGCTGCATGCTTATCATTAAGGTAAATTATCTCGCCAAGCTCGACAATAACATATGAATTAAATGCCTCGCCTATTATTTTATAGTCGGGGACTATGATTTTCTCATCGCTCCTTGAAGCTACGGGCTGTTCTATAATTGGGCTTGGGGTAAATGAAGCCGACTCATCAAAGGACACACCCTGTGGCTTAATTTCGGGCTCTTGCGCCTCCCTTTTCTCCTCTTTTTGAGGAATTGCCACCTTATAGGTAACGCTCGCACCCGAGGGGCTTGTTACATTCTGGGGGCCCTGAGTATAATCAAGAGTTTGATTTTGTCTTAAAACTCCTACGCTTCCTTTCGAGTCAAACATTATTCTCTCGGGCTTTGGTGCTTCTCTGTCGGTTACAGGGAAGGGTGTCCTTGATACGGGTATTGGGTCTTTTTTAGGCTCATCATATAGCTCAGGACGAGCAACAGAGGTAGCAAGAGCTCCTCTTACCGCATAGTAAACCGCGCTAAAAACAATATTCTCATTTGAGAACTTAACCTCAAGCTTTGAGGGGTGGACATTGACATCGACCTGTGAGGGGTCAATTTCAAGATTTAAGACACAAAATGGATACTTGTCGGCAGGAATGTATGACAAATATGCCTGCTCAAGTGCGGCACCCATTGTCTTGCTTTTTACATATCTTGAATTGATATAGAAGTTTTCAAGGTTTCTGTTAGCGCGAGCGAATTCGGGGCTTGAGATAAAGCCCTCAACGCTTATTCCGTTTTCCTTTCTTTGCACTCTTATTGTAGATTTCGCGAGGTCTCTACCAAGAAGTGCATAGATGGTATTTTGAAGCACACCGTCGCCCGAGGTGACGAATTTCGTTTCTCCGTCAACTATATAGCGGAAGGAAATATCGGGCTTAGAAAGCGCGATTTTCTCAACGGTGGCGGTTATCGTTCCTGTTTCCGAGCGGTCCTGCTTTAAAAACTTCTTTCTTGCAGGAACATTATAGAAAAGGTCCTCGACGATTATTGTTGTTCCGTCGGCACAGCCCGTTCTCATATGACTGAGAACCTCTCCACCGTGGCACTCCAAAAGACCGCCAAGCTCGCTTTCCTTAGTCTTTGACATTATTCTAACCTTAGACACTGAGGAGATGGCTGCAAGAGCCTCACCACGGAAGCCGAGGGTCATTATTGTTTCAAGGTCACTCGCGTCCTTGATTTTACTTGTTGCGTGACGGAGAATGGCAACGGGAAGCTCATCATAGTCTATTCCGCATCCGTTGTCGGTAATTCTCATAAAGGTTTTTCCGCCGTTTTTAACCTCTATAGTAAGAGAGGTAGCGCCTGCGTCGATTGAGTTCTCAACAAGCTCCTTGATAACAGACGAGGGACGGTCAACAACCTCGCCTGCGGCTATAAGATTGGCTACATCAAAGCCAAGTAGATTGATTTTCCCCATCTGCGTCCTCCTTAATTAGTTCAACAGCTTTTTAAGCTCGAATATAAAGTTCATAGCCTCGATAGGTGTTAGGGTGTTTAAATCTATCTTTTTCACTCTATCTGCTATTTCATAAATTCCTATATCGTCGATTGTCATTTCAACCGATGCCTCGTGCTTTGGTGTGCTTGGTCTTACAGGACCTCCCTGCTCAATTATATCGGCAAGGATTGTCTTTGCGCGCTTTACAACCTCGTTTGGCACGCCTGCAAGCCTTGAAACCTCGATACCATAGCTATCGTCAGTTGGTCCCTTGACGATTTTGCGAAGGAAGATTATATCCTCTCCGCGCTTCTTTGCGGCGATATTGTAGTTTACAACGCCATTGATTTCGTTCTCGAGCGAGGTAAGCTCGTGATAGTGAGTTGCAAACATAGTCTTAGCGCCTATTTTTGTGCCCGCGGTATATTCGGCAATAGCCTTAGCCATACTCATTCCATCAAAGGTGCTTGTACCTCTACCGATTTCATCATAGATGATAAAGCTACGCTTTGTTGCGTTTTCGAGAATATAGGCAACCTCGGTCATCTCAAGCATAAAGGTTGACTGTCCTGAGGCGAGGTCGTCCGATGCGCCAACACGAGTAAATAGCTTATCTATTATTCCTATTCTTGCGGATTTTGCAGGAACGAAGGAGCCTATTTGAGCCATAACGACGATAAGCGCGCTTTGACGCATATAGGTCGATTTACCTGCCATATTTGGTCCTGTGATAAGTGCAAGACGGTCTGTTGTGGTATTAAGGAAGGTGTCGTTTGGAACGAAGTAGCTATCCTTAACGAATTGCTCAACCACGGGATGGCGTCCGTCCTTAATGTCGATTATATCGCTATAATCAATCTCTGGGCAGACATAGTTATTCTTCATCGCAACCTCTGCAAGCGACACATATGCATCAAGCCTTGCAAGGAGATTTGCGCTCTTTTGAATTCTCTTAAGGTTATTTGCAACCTCATCACGAAGGGCGATAAAGAGGTCATACTCAAGGGAACTTAGCTTGTCCTGCGCGCCAAGCACGGTTGACTCCATTTCCTTAAGCTCATCAGTTATATATCTTTCACAGTTGGAAAGAGTTTGCTTTCTTATATAGGTTGGTGGCACTTGGTCGATAAAGGACTTGGTAACCTCTATATAGTAGCCGAAAACGCGGTTATAGCCGATTTTAAGGGTTTTAATTCCCGTTTTCTCGCGCTCCTGCTCCTCGATTTTTGAAATCCAGCCCTTGCCGTTTGTCATAATTGAGCGAAGGGTGTCAACGCCTTGGTTTGCGCCGTCCTTTATAAATCCGCCCTCTCGAATTGAGAATGGTGGATTTTCGATAATTGTATTGTCAATTGCGGTGTAGATGTCCTTAAGCTCATCAACATTATCTCTTATGTAAACAAGCTCGGGCGCCCTTGCGCTGAAAAGAAGCTCCTTTATTTCGGGAATAACAGATATTGTTGAGGCAATTGCACGAAGGTCCTTTCCACCTGCTGAGCCGTAAACAACCTTGGTCATAAGCCTCTCAAGGTCTAAGACGGTTGAAAGAAGATGTGAAATTTCCTCTCTTAGGACAAAGCTTGACACAAGCTCGCCTATTGCGCTTTGGCGCATTGTTATCTTTTTTACATCAACGAGTGGATGCTCAACAAAGCTTCTAAGCATTCTTGCACCCATTGCAGTTTTTGTTTTATCGAGAACTCCAAAAAGGCTTCCGCGCTTTTCCTTGTTTCTCATAGTTTCACAAAGCTCGAGGTTTCGTCTTGTATTGAGGTCCATCTCGAGATATTGTCCCTCTCCGTAAACATTGAGGTTATTTATATATGATACATCGTCAGTCTTTTGAGTGATTGCGACATATTCAAGTATCGCGCCCATTGCACAAAGCATAGGCTCGTCGTTTTCATATTTTACAAGAAAATCAGAGCCGAATTGCTTAACCACCCTCGCGCTTGCGCTTGGGTAATCAAAAAGCGGTTGATTTTCAAATTCACAAAGTGCGTTTAGTCTTGTCTTGCAAAAGTCGTAAATATATGATGCGTTTTCTGCACTTGTATTTACGATTACCTCCTTTGGCATATATGTGCCGAGCTCGTTTAAAAGCTTGCTTGACTCATTTTCAAGTGAGGTTGCGTTTATTTCGCCCATTGAAACATCGACGAAGCAAACGCCTGCCCTTGCGCCCTTAAGATAAAGAGCGCAAAGGAAGTTGTTTCTATTAGCGGGAATGAGGTCCGACTCAAAAACAGTACCAGGGGTGATTTCCCTTACGACCTCGCGCTTAACAAGACCCTTAGTTGTTGCAGGGTCCTCCATTTGCTCGCAAATTGCCACCTTGTAGCCCTTTGCAATAAGCTTACCTATATAGCCCTCTGCGCTGTGGTAGGGAACGCCACACATAGGTGCGCGCTCGCTCTCTCCGCAGTCTCTGCCTGTGAGGGTCAGCTCAAGCTCTCTTGA
>JAFTIV010000081.1 GCA_017456685.1 Clostridia bacterium
CCCAAACCCTTATTACAAACAGAAAGAGATAACAAATCGTGTTCGTCGAAATGTTATCTCTTTTTCTGTTGTTATAAAGTGATATTCTTTGCTGACGCAAAGAGTGATATTGTCGCACAACGACAGTGATATTGAAGCCTTGCGGCTTCAGTGATATTCTATTCGCCCAAAAACTTGCGAAGCAAATATCACTCGGCATAAGCCGAATATCACTGCATGGCAATAGAACTCGCCGAAGGCGAATAGAGTTAGCGTGATACTCCGTTAAGAGTATCACGCTAAGCCTGTGTCTGCTTTTTTATTTTTTAATAATACATTGAAGCTGTTGGATTAACGAAGGTGATTACCTCGTAGGTTATGGAGGTTGTTCCGTCGCCTGCGGTTGTGGTAACCTCGAAAATCAATGACTCTGCATTATAATTATCGAAGGAGTCCTCAAGATTTGTTACATTCTCGTACTTAGCTACCTCAGCGCCTGTGCAATCATAGAATACAGCAGTGCCAGTCATTGTAGCTATGTTCATTGTCATAATTGCATAGCCTGCGTAGGTTGTGCCGAGCACGCCTGAGATGGTTTGAAGTCCTGCTGGGCTCTTTGGTGTTGAGCAAATGAGAGTAAGCTGGTCAACGCCCTTCCAGAGATAGGTGTTATCGATTTCGTTGCCCTCTGCGTCCTCAACTGTTGTTTTAAGAAGAAGTGCGCTTGAGAGAACATTTGAAATCTCGTAATCTGCTGGAATTGTGTAGATAAGGTTGTTTGCTGAGTCGTAAACCTCCTTATCATCAACGATGCACCAAAGGTTGTTGTAATAAGAATTTGCCTTTACAGCGCCGATAATTTGTCCTGATGCATTGATGTAGAACTCACCATAAGGAGCCTCAATTATCATCATACCGTTTTGAGTTACCTCAAAATCCTCGTATTGACCATTGATAGGCTCGATGTACTTAGCGATTGTAAGGTCGCTATTGAGAACAACATAGTTATTCTTCTCAATTAGGTTTTTGTCCTTAATTTCGTAATATTCGAAGGAGACAAGCTCGCCCTCGCCCTTTGCGTAGTAGCCGTAGCCATAGTCAGCAGCATCAGCCTGTGTAGGAGCAAGCACGCCCTCACTAACAGGAAGAATTCCTGCAATTGAAACGGTTGTATATGTATTATCTGTAAGTGAGTACTTTGTGTACTGAGCGCGTGCCTTTTGGCCCTCATAGATGAACTCATATTCGGTTGCGTCTTCAGGAAGAGCTATAATCTCAACATAAAGAATGGTATTCATATCGAGAGAAAGCTGCCAATCGTCGTATGCGTTTGTATTGCGGTCAAAGCGAACTGTTTTTACAACATTAAGAGTCTTATCAAGGAAAAGAATTGCGTCAGGATTTCTTTGGTACACGAAGTAGCCGATTTCCTTGGCATACCAAAGCTCGTCAAACTCGATTGATGTACCGTAGCCCTTAGAGATGAACTCAATCGCTTGAGTGTCCTCATCTACAAGATAAACATCGCCCATAAAGGAGATAAGTCCGTTGTAGGTTGGGAAGTTGTTGTCGTAATATACAAGCTCATCAGCCTCTTCAAGGTCGGTTATGCCGAGCTTTTCAGCTACCTTCTCTGCGTTCTTGTTGTAAAGAAAGATATCTGCTTTTTCGCTATCGCCATACATAACAACTACCTCAACGAAATCGCCAAGCTCGTTACCATCAACATAGGTAACTGTTGTTTTGTATGCTGGGTCCTCATCATCAATGATTTCATTGACGACTGGAAGCGCTACTGTTTTGCCTGAATAAATGCTTGTGAGTGAATATGTTGTTGAGGTAACATTTACGCCCTCTGCGTCAAGTGTCTCAACAGCTGTCAAGATCAAGCCATTGTCTAAATACTCAATGTTATCAACATCCTTGAAGCTAACCTTGTTAATGATAGGTGCTTGCTCTTGATCTGGAGCAAGAACTATATTGTCGAGAAGCTTCTCTGTTGCTGGTGGAACGGGGGCAGGTGGAGGTGTCTCCTCCTTTTTACAGCCCACGAGGGCAAGAGAGAGAAGCATAAGCATAGCAAGGGCAAGTGATATAATCTTAGTTTTCATAATTAAATCTCCCTTATTTTAGTTTTATTTGATTGTGTAGTATATTGTCGAGTAGGTATCGGTGTCGGCATCGTAAAGCTCTACATCAAAGATGGAAGCCTCGCTGTGGTAAGCTTGGCTAGTATAGAAGCTCCAAACTCCGCTAATTGTAGCAAGTGATGTACCATTTGAGCCGTATATGGACAAGGTGCCTATGCCACTATCATCCCAAACCTCTTTATAGAAGTAGTCGTAGAAGAATTCGTAAGCATCGATTTCATCGTCTGTTGCGATAACGCTTTCAGCGCCAACGCCAGTCCAAAGAATGTATTTTTCTGTTGTTACACCCTCTACCTCTGTTTCCTCACGGAACAAAATTGAGTCTGCAAGAACCTCGTAAATCTCACGATTTGCTGAAGCGTAGTCGTAAACAAGTGTCAATTTATTATCATAGACACCCTTATTGGTGATAATCCACTTCTCGTTTGAATCATCATTGTAGCTGAATGGAGCGAGCTTATTTGCGTTTCCGTCAGCATAATAGAGCTCTATAGGTGTTTGAGCAACAAGAGTGCCTGCATTATGAGCATCAAGATAGAAATCGCCACTAAATGGCATTTCAAGGAAATAAAGTGGCTTCATATCTGCATCAAGTGCAAGAACCTTGCTTGTATAGCATACCTGATTATGAATCCAAATAGCGTTTGACATAAATGCCTTAACCGCAGGGTCATTTATTGTTATTACAAGGTCTTCAGTCTCTTTTTGAATTTGCTCAATAGTCATAATTTGTCCAAAGTATTCGGGCTTGTCGGTTGCCTTGAGCTCGCCTGATGTTACATTATAGAGATATGTGTTAACTATAACCTTAACATCAGCAGGTGCAAAATAGAAATCATACTCAGCTGCATCATTAAGAACAGGGATAATCTCTTGAATGTAGAGATTGCCGTTTTCAAGTCTTGAAATTTCTACCTCTCCGCTCTCAACCTGCTCGAAATCAAAATAAGCAATCTGCTTGAAGCTCTCATCGAATACTTGATATACATCATAACTCATATAGATATACATTCCGTTTTCGTATTCACAATTAGAAATGAAACGCATAGCATCGTATGAGCCGTCAATAACCTTTGTAAGGGAAATGCTTTCCTCGTCGCAGTCTGCTCTGTAAACTGTATCTCCATACAAAATTGTGCGGATATTATTGCTTGAGTAGTTGAAATTAACAGATGAGCTATCGTCGCCCTTGATTTCAGCAAGAGCAAAGCCAGCCTCACTATAAAGTGTGTGGTCGTACTCATTGCCATAGCCCTTTCTTGCTGTTACAGACAAGAAATAGTAGCCAAAGGCATTACGGAAATTGAAGTCAACACCTGTAATGGTGGTCTTGAGCTGTTCGTCAGTAAGGCCATCAGTTGAAGGAACTAGAATTTCCTGCTTTGTACCTGTACTAAAGAAAATAATCTCGTAAAGTGTGCCCACGAATTTTTCAGTAGGCACGCCCTCAACCTCTACCGTCTCATATACAGAGCTACGATATACAGTTATATCTCCATATGAGGTGTGTTCATATGAATTCTCTGCTGGCGCATATGAGCCTATAAGCTGTGTTGGGCTTTGTGTTTTTTGCTCTGGGGAATAGCTTATCTTGTCAAAGAACTTGTAGGTATCTACAAGCTTAGGCTGTGGTGCAGGTGGTGGAGTCTCCTCCTTCTTGCACGACACAAGAGCAAATGACAAGAGCATTACCAACGCAAGAGCAATTGATAAAATCCTTTTTTTCATTATCTTCCTCCTTAAATGAAAATTCATAAGTAATACTTATGTATAGCCTACAGTCCATTCTCTATAAGCTAATTTTATTATACTTGATTTTCCCTGTTCTTGCAATATACAAGAGAAAATTTTGTTATTTTGAACAAAAAACAAGCCTTCAAAAAAGCAAATGCGTTATTGTTTTTGTCTATTTTTCACAAAAATAACGCCCCGTCTTTTCTTCACCCTCAATCAAATATATTACCTATCTATATACTTGACTTTTATTCCGTTATATGATAAAATATTCTTATCTTATTTAAGGAGAAAAATATTAAATTTGAAAGAAA
>JAFTIV010000082.1 GCA_017456685.1 Clostridia bacterium
ACTATCTATTATGTCCTCAATAACGAGAATATCGGTTTCCGAAAGGTCTGTTCTGTGAAGGTCAAGGATTATGTTTATCTTTCCTGTTGTTTCTGTGCCTGCGCCATATGAGGAGACCTTCATAAAGTCAATTTCAACAGGACGCTTTATTTTCTTCATAAGGTCCGACATAAACACAACGCTTCCCTTTAGTATTCCCAAAAGCAAAAGCCTTTTTTCTCTATTTGAATAATCCCTATCAATTTGCTCTGCAATTTTTGTCGTAAGAGCATCAAGCTCCTCTTCGGTTAATAAAACCCTTGCAATATCGTTTATCATATTATGCCCTTCCATTATAGAATTTTATTATTATGTCCTCTCCTCGAGCACCGTCTCGCACGGCAACCTCGGGAATTGCAACAATCCCATCGTCGTCGCATATTAGAGGGATTTTATCCCTTAGGTGCGAAGGAATTTTTCTTTCACAAAGAAGCTTTTTAAGCTTTTTTGTAAGCCTTCCTTGAATTATAGTGTCGCCATCCTTGCGTGAGCGCACATATAAATTCCCTCTTAATTTATTTTTATCAAGCCTTAGGGTAAAATAAGGCGTGCCCTTAGGCTCATTGTCAGCATTATATGCCAAGGTAACATTTGCTTCATTGATAAAGCTAACGCCCTTTTCAAGGAGCATTGAAAATTCAACCCTTGCAAGCGCACTCGTTTCAACAAAGGCAGCGTAATCGCCCTCTCGCTTGAGTGAAATACCCTTACAAAGATTTATCATATCACCGCATTTTGCGCTTGGCATAAATGCAACACAAGCAAGAATTGCATTATTATCAAGATTTTTGCCAGCTACAAGCTTAAGCACCCTTGCCTTAACGCTTTGGTGTAGGGCATCAAACTCAATTGGTGGAATTTTTCCATCCTTGCAATTCCTTGATACAAATTCCTTGGCGACGGAGTTAATAAAGTCCTCATCTGCACGAAGCGAGGCGGTAAGCCTTGCAACGGCGGAATTAAGCGACGGGTTCAGCTCCTCAAGCATAGGAACGATTTTGTGCCTTATATAATTCCTTGTATATTCGGTATCATTATTTGTTGAGTCGGTAACATACTCGATATTGTTTTTCTCGCAATACTCAAGTATTTCCCTACGGCTCGCATAAATAAGCGGGCGAAGGATTTTTCCGTTTACCGCCTTAATGCCAGAGATGCCGTTTGCACCGCTTCCGCGAGCGAGATTAAAAATAACGCTCTCGGTATTATCATTTGCATTATGCGCGGTCAAAATAGCATCAAAGCCACGAGACAAAAGCTCCTCGTTAAATACACGATAGCGCTCCTCTCTTGCAGTCTCCTCAATTCCCTTACCGCGCTCCTTAGCAAGTGCGGGAATATCTATTCTATGACAAGAGAGCTCAATTCCGTATTTTTCACACACGGATTTGCAAAACGCCTCGTCACTGTCAGCCTCTGCACCTCTTATCATATGATTGATATGAACGCACACAACAGCCCTTGCCTTGCCTACAAAATAATGCAAAAGGGCTGAGGAATCAGCTCCGCCCGAAAAGCCGACTATTACTTTTTCGTATGCGCTGAGCATATTATAATCCGCAACAGCGCGCTCAACCATTTTCTCCAAAGCGATTCCCCTTATAATAAGTCTTATTACAAAATATATTACTATAAAAAAAAGAAAAAATCAATACCTTATTATTAAAAAAAGTGTTGAGAAGATGAAAATTCACCTTTTCAACACATTGTCTTGTATTATTTCACACAATAAACACATTTCTACTCCATGCCTTATTATTTTCTCAAATAATGCTCTTGAGCGATTTTCATCCTCGTACAAGGAATGTGCTTCTCTCTTGCTTATTCGTCTGTTCTCGCTCATTTGCAAGGCGGTTATTTTGTTCTTATCAATTTTGATTAGCTGGCGCTCTATGCCATTTAGGATTTTATAAATTATTTTCACGACTTGGGACTTTCTTGTTTTGGTGTTCACACGCCTCATGCTCGAGGCTTTCTTCGCATTCTATAAGCAATATTTTACTATTTTTGCAAAACCTCTCAAATCAGGCTTGTTGAGCGGTTTTTTAGGCGATTTTCTCCTCTGTTTTTTTGCTGTTTTTGAGATTTTCTTGAAAAAGTGTATTTTTTACTCATTTTTGGTCGAATTTACGCATTGATAAAGTGATTCTTGGCTGATACAATAAAATCAATTACGAATTTATAGGAGAATATATGAGGGAGAAAAATTTGCCTATATCGCCAAGGCATACATTTAATTTTATAAAGCTGTGCTACATACTCATAATAATAGTTTCGCTTTTTGGTCTTAAGCTGGCGATATACCCAGAGGGCGAATATCAGGCCTGGCTTGCAATAAGTGCCTCGAGCATTTTAATTGAGGGTGTAATATACGCAACCATAATTTGCTCAGTGCTCTCTTATGCCATTGTTAAAGTGCTTTATTCTGTCAAAAATGTAGAAAAATGAATTGTTGATTTGTCAAAATGAGGCTTAAGCTCGCTTGCCAAGCGGAGTTGCCCGTTTTTTGTGCAAAATGTCAATTTTGGCACTCAATTATTCACGCATATTCACCCATTTTTTGCATATTTTTTTGTCAAGATGTTTTTGGAAAATTTTAAAAATTCTACATTCCATTTTTGGCAAATGTGTAAATTTCGACATAAAAAACCGAGTTTTCCACGGGTTCAATGTGTGGAAAAGTGGATAAAATTCAGTTCAAACTACGAGTTTTTCACACTTTCCACGGAGTTTTCCACGCGTTTTTATCGTTTTCGGGTGGATTTGTCCACTCTCGCTTAATTGGCAAGTGTAAAAAATGATTTTGTGAACATTGCACAGTATTGTTTAGTTAACTAACATTTCAAATCATTAAAAAATTTTAAAAAAATTCGGCATTTTCACCAATTATGAATACCGACATTTGTCAAAATTCATCATTGAAATTTTGTTTCTCGGTTACACTAAGATGACAGGGCTACCTTTCGATTTCAACACCCATTTACTACATAAAAGGACGGATGCAAATTGCATCCGTCCTTTTATGTTTTTATTTAGTCTTGATTTATTTTAAGTGCTATTTTTTCACGATTGGCATAATCCTTCAAAATGCCCCTTGCAACCCAGTCATTTGTCTTGCCAAGATAATGAATAAGGTCCCAACGGAAAATGTTACAGTCCCAAGCATACTCATCATAGAAGGGTGCTGTTCTTACATCAAAAACGCTTGTTTTTGGAAGCTCCCTTGCAAGCTTATAGAATAGGTCGTTTATATAATTCATTGCGTTAAGATGCTCGCCAGAGGGATCCTCCTTGAGCATAACCTTATCGAATGGCATTCTGTGAAGCACGACAGGCGCCTCGTAGCCTATCGCCTCTCTTAAGCCTGTGAAAATCCTTATATAATCTTTTTCAAGCCTACCCTCAAGGCTTGGAATTTCAACTCTTGTCTCCTGCTCTCCACCGCGCCAGTGTATTCCTACAAAGTCGGGCTCAAGCTCGTTTTCCTTCATATATTTATTAAATAGCTCAAGAACATGAACAGCAAGCGGGTACATTGACACATCGCACTCTCCAAGCTTGCCAGGAACGAGCACCCTTTCTCTGTCAGGGCTCCACATTCCATACACGCCCTGAGAGCCTATTGCAATATGAATTATATAAAGGTCAGGAAGAGATGTGCCTGCATCTATTTCGTCGTGCCAAGCCCTTGCAAGGCAATTCGCAACGGAATAGGTATTGTCCTGAGTTTCAGCAAGGTTCATTCCAAAGCTTGTATAGCCCGAAAAGATAAGCTCAGTCGAATCAAAGCTTTGATTGGGGTCTCTGTTAAGTCCATATACATTTTTAAGAGGCTCTGCGATTATATCGCGCTCCTCCATTGGCATTGCGTGTCCAACTGCATTTGACTGACCAAAAAGCATAAATATTGCTATTTTTTTCATAATTTATTCCTCTGACAATTCAATTTCTATTCCAAGCACTCCATATTGATTTTCCCTCTCGGGGGTGTAATATGAGTGCATTCTATCGCACGCCTCGGTTATTGTATAGCCATAGAAGCCAGCCCTTTCAAGTAGCCCCGCTTCTTCAAAAAGTAATTTAAAGCTTGGGTATTTATGAAGAGCAACAACGCGCGCATCAAGATGCAGGGCATCGTTTTCTGCGTGAGTGAATACTATTTCATCTTCTACCGAAATTTCTCTGCGCTTTTCGTCGTTTAAGCGAAGCTCTATTACTTTTTCACCATTTTTCATTTGCTCGAAGGGTGCGCTATTAAGCTTCATTTTCATCATTCTATAATTTGATTTACGATATTTTTGATTTTAGGGTGAATTATGTGGTTATGAGGATCGCGCATTTGCTGTGCATAAACAACCGCCATTTCCTTGTCCGGATTTACAGAGATAAGAAAGCCTGCTGCGCCATCCCAGCCAAATTCACCAGGCGCGCAAAGGTCTCCCCCTCTGCCTCCTACCATTTTTGTGCGAACACCATAGCCGTAGCCATAGCAGAAGTTATTGTCCCAGCCTGTTGTAAACTCGTTAAGAGCCTCGGGGCTTAGGGTGTTTGTTCTTAGAAGGTTTACGCTTGCCTTTGAAAGAATGCGCGCGCCATTTTTACCGACACCGAAGCTTGCAAGGGCGGCAGCGAACTTTGCATAATCCTCAATTGTTGTTACAACGCCTGCTCCGCCCGAGTCATATTCGTCGCCAAACACATACTCATTTACCTTTTCTATTCTCTCAGGCTGACCAGTTGTATAGTTAAACTTATATTGAGTGCAAATGTTATCATAAACATTTTTTGGTGGGTGATAATAGCTATCGTTCATTCCAAGCGGTTCAAAGATAACTCTTTTTACATAGTCGGCAAATTTTTCGCCCGTTACCACCTCGACAAAGCCCGCCAAGATATCATGGCAGAGGCTATATTGCCATCTTGTACCAGGCTCGAAATCAAGAGGCTCGTTTGCGATAGCCTTGACAATTTCAAGGGTTGGCGCCTTTGGATTCTTAGCAACTGCATCTCTTATGGATTTCGATGTAGTGTTATAATCGAAGCCTGCTGTCATCGAAAAAAGGTCGCAAATTCTTATAGGGTTTTTTACAGGCTCAAGGGTCATTTCACCATTTTCATGATAGGTCTTAACCTTACAATTTGCAAACTCACCAATATACCACCAAAGAGGCTGATTGAGAAGATATTTTCCCTCCTCCATTGCGTGTAAGGCTGCAACACAGGCAATAGGCTTAGATGCGGAATAGATATAATAGTGCTCCTTACCCGTCATTGGAATATTATTTTCCTTATCATTAAAGCCAGCGGTGTGTCTAAACACCTCCTTACCCTTATGAATGACTATACAGTCAAAGCCAGGAACCTTTTCCCTTACAAGGACTGTATCGAGATATTTTTCAAGCGATGAAAATGTGTACATTTGATTTCTTCCTTAAATTATATATTTGATAAAATAATTTTAGCATATCGCGCGCGCAATTTCAATACAAATAAAAGAAAAAACGGCAAAATTTGCCGTTTTAATTCTTTGATTATTCAAGGGGTGCTTCGTCGCTTGAATCGGTGTCATCTGTGCTTGAAATCTCGACATCAGGCACATCTGTAACGGTTGCATCAGCGCCGTCATCTACACAAGAGGCATCGTCCTCGTAGGATGCGTCGCCTATTGTGATTGGGGCATCAAGCGAGGGCTCCTCATATACTGGCGCCTCTGCCCCCTCAATCTCCTCAATGGAGGACACAGGAAACATTGACGATGTACCTATTTTTGGTGCCTTCATCGACACATCTGTCATTGTCGGGTCATCACACTCTACATATTTTTGAAGGGAATCGATAAGCTGTTTTCTCATAAGATAAGCCTTTTCCTCGCTCTTTTCAGCTCTTACAGCCTCCTTATAGGTCCTTGGGTATTTTGCCGGAACCTCATCAAGTCCGCGAGCGAGCCTTTCCTTCGGGTCAAGCGAGAGCGTTTCCTCGGTTTCTGCATCGACTGGGATTACCTTATATACCTTTGGTATAATCTTATTCTTACAGCCAAATTCCCTTGGGTCAACCCTGTCGAACATACCGAAATGGAACGGGACAACGGTCTTTGTCTCAAGGTCGGCTGCGAAGCGCTGTGCATCGTCCATATTCATAGTGCTATACTGACCGCTAATTGGAATATACGCAACATCAATTCCCTTTGGAATATCTTGAACAAGATATTTATTATAAAGGGTGTTTCCTGCTATGTATATTGTCTTTGATGACATTGAGTCCTCGATAATAACACCAAATGCGGTCTTATCATCAGTCTTGCATCTTACGCCCTTTACGCGTATATGCTTAAGGGTCCACTCATCCCCCTCCTCGAACATAACATTAAGATACCTTCCTGCAATACGCTCTCTGTATATCTTATCGTAAGCCTTCTCCGAGGCGAGCACAACCGTGCCCTGCTTTGTTTTATGCAAATATTTCTTAAGCGTCATCATATCTGCGTGATCGGGATGAGAATTTGTTATAATTATCATATCAGGCTTAACTCTTAAGAATTTCTTCTTAACCTTAACCCTGCGCTTCATTGTCTTATCAACAAGTCGCATACTATTAGACAAATAAGGGTCCACAACTATTTTAAGCTTACCCGATATAATGAGCAAGCCACCCTGTCCAAGCCATACTGTCTTCATTTGAGTTCTCCTATCATTTTTTACAAATACCTAAAATATAATATCATATTTTTTTCCATTTGTGTATAATATTTTAAAAATTTTAATATTTTTTTGCTTTTTTATTGCAAAAGGCTTCATTTTATAATAAAATAGTCTAAATGACAATCTACGAAAAGGGGGTAAGCAAATGCTTTGCTACAGTCTAAAAAATATGCAAAGGTGCAAAATTGACGAGCCAACCGTGGTTGCGCTCGGCGCATTTGATGGCGCGCACATTGGGCATATGTCTGTTTTTGCGTCCTGTGCTATGCTTGCAAGGAAAATGGGTGTAAGAAGCGCGGTTTACACCTTTTCTTCAATCCCAAGGGATTTTTTGTCAAAGCAAAAAAGCAGGCTCATTTTTACGCTTAAGGAAAAAATACGGGCTGTTCGAGATGCGGGAATTGATTATCTTTGCATTGAGGACTTTGAAAATGTAGAGCATCTCTCGGGCGAGGAGTTTTTGTCGTCTGTTTTAGCGGGTGATTTAAAGGCAAGGGGCGCATGCTGTGGCTTTAATTTCAGGTTTGGACACGGTGCAAGCTATGGAACAGACGAGCTTCGCGAGTTTTTCGAAAATCGCGGGGGATGTGTGAATATTTGCGATAAAATCTTATATGAGGGCAATGTGCTTAGCTCCTCTCTTATTCGAGATTTGATAGAGCGTGGCGAGGTTGAAAAAATAATTTCCGTGTCGCGCCCATATAGTGTTTATTCAAGGGTTGAGCACGGCAAGGAGCTCGGTAGAAAAATAGGGCTTCCCACTATAAATCAGCTTTTCCCAGAGGGCAAGGTCGTGCCCGCTGATGGTGTTTATATTACCGAGTGCGAGATTGGCGAGGATGTTTATCCGTCGATTACAAATGTCGGTGTACGCCCTACCGTTGAAAGCGAGGGGGCACGAAATATGGAAACTCATATAATAGGATATGAGGGAAATCTTTACGGCTCTTATGTTCGGGTGAATTTTTACAAGCGCTTGCGTGACGAAATTAAATTTGATAGCTTAGAGGATTTAAGGGCTGAAATTGAGCGCAACAAGAAAAGCGCTATTGATTATTTTAAATAATGAAAAGACACTACCTCTCGCCCCAACGGGGTCAGCGAGATTGGCAGTGTCTTTTTTAGCAAGCAAGCTTGCTCGATATTATTGTATGCATTTTTCCCTTTGAGCTATACAAGCTCGGCAAATTATACCTTCATTTTTTACATTTTGAATAGTTTATGCTTCATTTTTATATTATATTTTATAAAAATTTACAAAAAAGTATTGAAAAATGCTTCCTGTTATGGTAAAATGCTTATGTAAGAAATTTATATTTATACAAGGAGTATAAAATGAAAAAAAGAACTATCGCTTTAATTCTTTGTCTTCTTATGCTTGTTCCTTGCTTCCTTTTCGGTGTTTCTGCCGAGGATGCGACCGAGGAACCATTCGTTGACATTTCCAAGGAATCTATGCTTAAGGCTTCCTCACAGTGGAACTACTATTCCGCGCCCAAATACACTATTGATGGTGACCTTAACGCCGTTGCGGCTGGAGGATGGGCATATTGGCGTCCTAATGCACCGGGTCGTGACCCGTCCGTTAACCTTAGCGACACTTGGATTGAGTACCGCTACAAGGAGTACAAGGAGATTGACACAATCACTATGTACGCTCGTAAGTACACCTCAAATATGAAGTTTAGACTTCAGGTTCTCATTATGGGTGAATGGCACGAGTTCCCAGCATTGAACATGAACACCGCACCTATCTATAAGTACACCTACGATGGCAAGGAATATAATGGCGACACCATTATGCTCGTTTGGGACACAGATGTAATTATTGAACAATACAATGCAGCTCACCCAGATAATCCTATTGAGCCCGGCAACCTCAACACAAAGAAATTTAGAGTTTACTTTGATTACGCTGACCAGTGGAATCCACCTATCATTTACGAAACAGTAATTATGGGTAGAACCGGTAAGGTTCCCGAATTCGAGGTTCCAGATGACGCTGAGCTTTCTACAAATGCAGCTCTTAGCGGACATATGTACGCTTCATCCGCAACTCTTGGTCGTTACCCTGCTCTTGGCGCAGACAACTCAATCGCATCCTCTTGGCAATCCAAGAACACAACTGATGGCGAGTGGGTTAAGGCTGAGTTCGATAAGCCATACGACATCACTAACCTTAGTCTCAACTTTGGTGGTATAGTTGACACATACTCATTTACAGTTGATGTTTCTCTTCTCTACGATGACGCTTGGGAATTCTATGAGACTGTAGATGTTACAACCTCAAGCGACTACGAGGATGCTCTTATTGACATCTTTAAGGGTAATGACGACAACGCCCTTAAAAATGTAAGAGGTGTTAAGGTTGTATTCAGCGAGCTTAATGGAAAGCCTGCTGTAATTTCCGAAATTAACGCAAAAATCGCTAATGGCGGAAAATGTATCTTCCTTGCTGGTTGGATGACAAACGACAGAAAGTCCTCTGTTGCAAACGGTAATATTGCTATTTATGGTAAAGCATATGCTTCCGCAACATTTGATTATCTCGGTATTTCCGATGTATCATTTATCAATGACGGTCAAATCCTCGACCCATCACCCTGCTGGTATGCTGGTGACATGGGAACAGGAAACTACTGTGGTGTAACTCTCGGTCTTGATGAGGGCGAGAAGGCAACAATTTCCAAGATTGTTCTTAACTTCAACGACTACATTACTTGGGACTACTACAATATGATTACACAGGTTCGTGAGAATAAGGTTAAGGATGACTACATTCTCGGCTTTGAACTCCAAGCTAAGCAGGCTGACGGAACCTTCAAGACCATTGCAACTGGTTCTTCCTATGACTCAATTTCAAAGAGCTACATTGTATCCTTTGATTTCACAGACCTTGTAACAGACGACGTTCGTGTTGTATTCACATCTACGGATGCCGGATATGCATATCTTAAGGAAATCGAGATATTCTCAAGCGACGTTGAATATGGAGATGAAGCTATAAACGGCTACTCATCATTCGCTCACGACAGAAAGAAGCCAAAGGCTTCAACAACCTTTGCTACACCTCACATCGTGTTCCGTGCAGCATTTATGGACATCATCTCTCCACTTTCATCTGCAAAATAATTAAAAGCAAAATTCCAATCGCACGAGTGGCATTTGTTTTTTAGAAAAGCGTGCTAAGCCTATGTGGCTATAGCACGCTTTTTA
>JAFTIV010000083.1 GCA_017456685.1 Clostridia bacterium
CTCTGCAATGAAATCCGTCTTGCGACGGTTGAAATCTGCTTTGCAGATGAAATCGCTTCGCGGTGAAATCCAAAAAGGCTCGCTTTTTGGATTGAGTTAGACGAATTTCATCAAAGATAAATCAATGAAAACAGTGCCGTCGGCGCGTTTTCTACCTTTTTTCTTCACTCTTCACTCTTCTCTCTTCACTCTTCACTTTTCATTTCCCAACCCGCTCCCTGCGGATTACCTTCTGTCGCCGTACATTTTCTTGTAGTAGTCCTGATATTCACCGCTTATGATGTTCTCCCACCACTCGCGATTTTCAAGATACCACTTAATTGTCTTTTTAATTCCGTCAGCAAATTTTGTCTCTGGAAGCCAGCCAAGCTCGCTGTGGATTTTAGTTGGGTCGATAGCATAGCGCATATCGTGACCCGCGCGGTCCTTAACATAGGTGATAAGGTCCTCGCTCTTTCCAAGCTCCTTAAGAATGATTTTTACAATGTCGATGTTTCTCATCTCGTTGTGCCCGCCGATGTTGTAAACCTCGCCAACTCTGCCCTTGTGAATGATAAGGTCGATAGCACGGCAGTGGTCCTCAACATAGAGCCAGTCGCGGACATTGATGCCCTCACCATAAACAGGGAGAGGCTTATCGTAGAGCGCGTTAGCAATCATAAGAGGAATAAGCTTCTCGGGGAAGTGGTAAGGTCCATAGTTGTTTGAGCAACGAGAGATTGTGATAGGCAAGCCAAAGGTTCTGTGGTAAGCCTGAACGAGAAGGTCAGCGCTCGCCTTAGATGCAGAATAAGGGCTTGATGTATGAATAGGTGTTGTTTCTGTAAAGAAAAGGTCGGGGCGGTCAAGTGGAAGGTCGCCATAAACCTCGTCGGTTGAAACCTGATGGTAGCGCTTAATGCCGTACTTGCGACAAGCATCCATCATAACCTGTGTACCCATAATGTTTGTGTTAAGGAATACACCGGGGTTCTCAATTGAACGGTCAACGTGGCTCTCCGCAGCAAAGTTTACAACAATATCGGGAGCCTCCTCCTCGAAAATCTTGTAAATTGCCTCTCTGTCTGTAATGTCAGTCTTGCAGAAGCGGAAGTTAGGGTTGTCCATAACTGGCGCAAGTGTTTCAAGATTTCCTGCGTAGGTAAGGCAGTCAACGCAAATAATTCTGTAGTCTGGGTGTGCCTTGAGCATATAATGCACGAAGTTACCGCCGATAAAGCCAGCTCCACCTGTTACTATAATTTTCATAATAAAATCTCCTTATTCACCTTTGTAATTTTCCATAAAGCATTTGAGCGCATCCTGCCAAGCTCTAAATTCATCGCCAACCGTGCATCTAAACATACAGTTGTCAAGCGAGGAGTAGCTCGGGCGCTTAACCGGAGAGGGGAATTCGTCGCTCGTGCAAGGGCTAACCTCAGCCTTGATTCCCGCAAGCTCAACAATTTTTTGAGTAAACTCAAACCAAGAGCATTCACCATTTCCGGTTCCGTGATAAATGCCATATTCCTCGCTTGTCACCAGCTTGAGCAGATGATGCGCGAGGTCACACGCGTTTGTTGGGTTTCCGCGCTGGTCGCAAACGACCTTACACGCACCCCTTTCGCGCGCGATGCTCATCATAGTCTTGACAAAGTTCTTGCCATAGTAGCCATAGAGCCACGAGGTGCGGACGATAAAATACTTAGAGCAGAATTGCTTTACATACTCCTCGCCAAGATATTTCGTGGCGCCATAAACGCTTTGAGGGTTGCACACATCGTATTCAACATACGGTCTTGTGCCGTCACCTGCAAAAACATAGTCAGTAGATACATGAATGAGCCTTGCACCAATTTCCTCACAGGCAATAGCGAGATTTCGAGGACCTATTGCGTTAGCCTTAAAGGCAACATCCTTGCCCTCACCCTCTGCCATATTTACATTTGTGTAGGCGGCGCAGTTTATAACAGCATCGAAATTGCCCTCGCCAAGCACAGAGCGCAGAGCGCCAAGGTCGGCAATATCAAACTCGTCGATGTCGATATAACGAACATAATTTTCCTGCTTTAGAACCTCGGGCACACCAAGCTCAGTATAGCCACGCTCAAAGCATTTTCTAATTTCCGTGCCAAGCTGACCCTTAGCACCAGTTACGAGAATATTCATTAGTATTTAATCTTACCCTCCGCAACCTTCTTAAGGTGCATACCGTAGGTTGATTTACCATATCTTTCGGCGCTTTCAAGAAGCTTTTCCTTGCTTATCCAGCCGTTAATATATGCGATTTCCTCAATAGCAGAGATTTTGATGCTCTGTCTTTTCTCGAGCATTTGAACGAACTGTCCTGCCTCGAGAAGGCTGTCCATTGTTCCTGTGTCGAGCCAAGCGAAGCCACGGCCAAAAAGCTTAACATCAAGCGCGCCCTTTTCAAGGAAAATGTTGTTAAGGGTTGTAATCTCAAGCTCGCCTCTTTTTGAGGGCTTGACCTGCTTTGCGTACTCAACGCATCTATTATCATAGAAATAAAGACCAGTAACCGCGTAGTTCGATTTTGGGTCCTGAGGCTTTTCCTCAACGGAGATAACCCTGTTGTTCTTATCGAACTCAACAACGCCAAAGCGCTCGGGGTCATCTACATAGTAGCCAAATACGCTCGCTCTATGATTTTCCTCGGCATTCTTAACCGCATCCTTAAGAATTTTGGAAAAGCCATTTCCGTAGAAGATGTTATCTCCAAGCACCATAGCGCACGCATCATCACCGATAAACTCCTCACCGATAAGGAAGGCTTGAGCGAGTCCGTCAGGAGAGGGCTGCTCGGCATAGGAAAGAGAAATACCATAATCGCTTCCATCGCCAAGAAGGTTTTTGAAGTTTGGCAAATCACGAGGGGTCGAGATTATAAGAATATCCTTAATTCCCGCAAGCATAAGAGTTGAGAGTGGATAATAAATCATCGGCTTGTCGTAAATCGGCAAAAGCTGCTTAGAAGTAATCATTGTGAGCGGATAAAGACGAGTTCCGCTTCCTCCTGCTAAAACTATACCCTTCATTTGTTTTTTATCTCCTTATTTTTCGTGTTTTTTAAGTTATATCTTCCAAAGAGGTACATTAAACGGAAAACGATGCCCTCGATTCTCGTCTGCCTGTACATCTTAGTAGTCAGTATGTAGCCAAGACGCTTGAAAAATCCCCTTTGCCTTGAAAAATATTTTTCCACCTCAGCCCTTAAATCTGCAGAAAGCGCGTCACCATAGCAATCATAAAATGCCTTGAGCTGATAGGAGTAGCATCTGCTTTTTCCGCTTCTTAGGCGCTTTAGGCGCATAAAAATGCTTGAAATTCCCGACTTGTAGCCGATAACATTGCTTCCGTGCTGACGATAGAGAGTTGTCTGCCTCTTGTCGTAATATGAAGTTCCAAAGGCGGTTGCGGTAAGGTATGTCCACGAGTCGTGAACATAAATGTCCTCGCTAAACTCTTTTGCTAAAATGTCAATTAGCGCACGATTGCACACCTGAGTGTGGCCGACACAGACATTTTGTATCATCGCATTGTAAAAGGTTAGAGGTCTTTTTGGAATTAGAGTGTGACCGATAGGCTTAAGCTCCGCATCAGTCAGCGTAGAGCAGGCAGAGTAGAGGTTAGGCACGCTATTGTCAAGCCCATCAAGATAAGCCCTTGCCCTTGAAAGCTTGTCAGGAAGCCAAAAATCGTCTTGGTCGCTAAAGGCGAAATACGTGCACTCAGTGTCGCGTGCTAAGACAAGCGCGTGAAGGCTCGCATTAAGACCTACAGTCCCGCCCTCGATTAGCTCAAAGCCGTATTTTTCTACATATTCCTTTATTATC
>JAFTIV010000084.1 GCA_017456685.1 Clostridia bacterium
ACAAGCTATCGGAGCGCTATCAGACATGTATCCTTTGAAAAGCGCGGTGCTAAGATTGATTGCCACGCAATTCAAAGAGAGACTGGAAAATATTTTGTGCATTGTGAAATCACCGAATTTGGTAAGATTGTGCTTGATGTAAATGTTGAGGTTGACTCAAAAATTGAGGCGGATAGAATGCTTTTCAATTTTAAAAGAAGACCAGAGGTTGTATTCCGTGGAACTCTTGCGCTTATATCTGGAGAGGTCAATTATATTTTTGAAGAATAATTGTATAATTTGTCAATTTGTGAAAAGTGTACAAAAAAACACCGAAAAATAGCAATTTTTTTGAGAAAATGCAAAAAACTTCTTGACATTTGATTTCTTTGTGTTATAATTATATTATATTTGGAGTAATTTTATGGACGAAATTCTTATTCTTGTGAAAAATGCCAAGTCTGGCGACGAGCTTGCGTTTGCTGAGCTACTTGACAAGTATCAAAAGCTAATTTTAAGAATGTCAAATGAATTTTCCAATAAATGCCCTGAGCCACAAAGAGATTGTGAGGATTTCTTGCAAGAGGCAAAGATTGCTTTTTATAATGCGGTTACTACCTATGACGAAACAAAAGAAAGAACCTTTGGGGCATATGCCAAGATTTGTATAAAATACCGACTAATTTCTTGTGTTCGAAAGCTAAATTCAAAAAAAAGAATAAAAACAGTTGAGCAAGAGGAGCAGGGACAGGACATCGTTTCTGCAATAACCATTTCAAAGGAGCAAAGAAAGTATATTTTTTCTGTTGCAAGAGAAAATTTATCTCGCTTTGAATATGTTGTTTTTGAGCTTTATTTTTCGGGCTTAAGAGCCATGGAGATATCTAAGAGGCTTGGCAAAAGCGAGAAGTCTGTTAACAATGCCATTTATAGGGCAAGAACAAAGCTTAGCAGGCTTGTTGATAACGATACATAAGCTTAGGCTTTGTATAATAATTTACCTGAAGGGGAGAAGAGAAATGTTTCAGGACAAAACATTAACGTGCAAGGAGTGCGGACAGGAATTTGTGTTTACCGCAGGTGAGCAGGAGTTCTACCAAGAAAAGGGATTTCAAAATGAGCCACAGAGATGTAAGGCTTGCAGAGATGCAAGAAAGAATGCAGCTAAGGCTCCTAAGGAAATGTTCACAACCGTATGTGCACAGTGTGGTAAGGAAGCGAAGGTTCCTTTCCAGCCAAACAGCGATAGACCTGTATATTGCAGTGAGTGCTTCGCTGAAATGAAAAATCAATAATTATAGTATGAAATTTTAAAACTTTTTATAGATTAATTTGAGATTTAACAAAAGCAGACTCTTAAGGGGTCTGTTTTTTGTTGTTATAAAATTTAAAAAAATACTGTACAAATATAAACCTTTATGTTAAAATAATATTAACTGTAAATATTTGAGGTATGAATAATTATGGAAAACAAAGGAAAATCACGCTTTAATGCAGATAAATCATCGCGTCAGCCGAGAAAAGAAGGAAATTTTAAAAGAACAGAGCAAATTTTCAAGGAAAGAGACGAAATAGATTCTCTTGGCGTTGTAATAGGCAGAAATGCTGTGGCGGAGCTTTTGAAATCAAATAGAACAATCGACAAGATATATGTTAGAAAGGGTGTTCGCGAGGGCTCGCTTACGCTAATTGTGGCGCAGGCGGTCGAAAAGAGGATTCCCGTTGTAGAGGTTGAACCATCAAAGCTTGATTTTATGAGCGGAGGTGCTAACCATCAAGGCGTTGTCGCAATGGCAGCACTTAAGGATTATGTTAGTGTTGACGACATTTTAGATATTGCAAAGGAACGAGGAGAAAAGCCTCTTATCGTTATTGCTGATTGTATTGAGGACCCACATAACCTCGGTGCGCTTATTAGATGTGCTGAATGCGCAGGCGCGCACGGAATAATAATACCAAAAAGGCACGCGGTAGGAATAACCCCTGCTGTTTATAAATCCTCTGCAGGTGCTATTGAGCATATGGCGATTGCTAAGGTCTCGAATATAGCTACTGCTATAGATGATTTGAAGAAAAAGGGCGTTTGGATTTTTGCCTCGGAGGCAGGCGGAACACCATATTACGAAACAGATTACGACTGTGCTTGTGCTATTGTGCTTGGCTCGGAGGGTAATGGAGTAGGAAGACTAATTAAGGAAAAAAGTGATTTTATCATATCTATACCTATGTATGGAAAGGTAAACTCACTCAATGTTTCAACTGCGGCATCGGTAATTTTATGCCATGTCGCAAGAATGCAAAGAGGTTGATAAATAATGGAAGAAAAATTAGACCAAATAGAGATGGATGTAGGCAGTCTTGGCACTCCACCACCTGAGGAGATTGTCGAGACACCGACTCCACACACAGCTAAGCCATCAAAAATGGCTCCTCTTGAAACACTTCGAATTGATGAGGCAGAATATCAGCCTCAAAATGAGCTTGATGAGGATGTAGAGCTTGCAGTTCCTGACGCGGATGCCTTTGAGGAGGCTGAGGCAAGCTCGGTTGGCTCAAGAGAGATGGCTCATTGGACACACGAGGTACTAAAAAGAGAGAAGGAACGCGACAGCGTAGAATATAATGAAAAATATGCCAACTCAAGCCGTGCCGACCAAGATTTTATGAAGGCATTTGGCATTGCTGACAAGGCAGGCGGAAAGACCATAAATATTGATGATTCGTTAACTCATACGACTGCCGAGATTGAAACACTTCAAGGTGATATTCATTCGGATTATTACGAATATACAGACCGTCAGCAAAGAAAAGAGATAATCGGTATGTATAAGTATGCTATGCGTAGCATAAGAACAAAGATTATTATGTCGAGCATTTTCGCTTTGTTTTTGCTTCTTATAGAAAGCATAGGCTTGTTTGCAAAAAATCCAACAGGTATTTTTTCAATAGTTGAGCATCCGTATCTTCACTTTTTCTTAGATTTTGGGGCTTTTGCTATTTGTGCGCTCTTTGCGTATGAGCAAATATATCACGGACTAAGGTCGATAATTTCAAAGGAATATATTCCAGAGGCAATTTCTGTTGTATGCGTTGCACTTGGAATAGTTTATTCGATATTCAATCTTATATTTATTCCTTTCAAATCACCTATCCTTTGCAATTTCCCAACCGCTGTTATATGCGTTTTGTCACTTGTTTTCTCATACATTAATGTGGCAAGAGAAAGATATAGCTTTAGTGTTATATCATCTAAGGATTCTAAGTTCGTGCTTAGTAAGGTTGAGGCAGATGAGGCAGATGCGGAAACTGAGGCATTTTCTACCGCCTCAAGAGATTTTGTTGGAGACCTTATAAGGGTTGACAAGGCTGATTTTATAAGAAAATATTTTGCAAAAACTAACAAGTCTGTAAGCACCACAAGAATTATGTATCCCTACTATATTCTTGCAGTATGCATACCTCTAATTATCGCTATAGTAACTATTTTCCGTGGCGCTCATTTTATGGATGCAATGGTAATTTGGTACGCAGGCGTTATGCTTGCATTGCCTGTTGGCTTGCTATTTATGTATAGTGTACCATTCTTTATGGGAAATAAGCGCCTTTACGAGGAGGAAGCCTCAATTATTGGCGAGGGAACTATTTATGAGTATTCAACCGCGAAGGCTGTTTCTGTAAACGATACGACCGCATTCCCTCCCTATAATGTAAAGCTTCAGGGATTCAATGTTTATAATGATTATAAGCCAGAAAAGGTGCTTTATTATGCTGCTAACGGTTTTAGTGTTGTTGGCGGACCGCTTGCGGATGTATTTGAAAGCGCAACCAAGGACGCGTTTACAAAAACTAAGCGTTCAAGATTTGTTTGCTCTGGCCGTAGTTATCTTTGTGTAAAGGTAGATAATGACACTATAATTTTTGCTGATAGATATGGAATTTCCTCGAATGGAATAGAAATCTCTCACGATAGAGAGGACGCAGACGAGGATGTTTGTGTCATGTATATGGCATGTAACGGAAAGCTTTGCGCAAGAATGTACATCAAATATATAATTGATGAGGATTTTGCTCAAACAGTAAGAAATCTTAATAAAAATGGTGTATCTGTAGGTATTCGCACCTTTGACCCGAACCTTAATAACGAAATGCTAAAGGCTCAAACTGGCTTCAAAAAGGGCGACCTTCGCTTGATAAGGCTTACAAGAGATATCGAAATACCTCAAACACTTGAAAAAACAGATAGTGGAGTAGTTTCAAAGGGACATTCAAAAGCTCTTATTAAGGCTATTCCTGTATGTAAAAGCATAGCAAAAATAAGAAAGGTTGCAACTGTATTAAATATAATTGCTTCAATTGTAGGAATGGTATTGCTTTGTATTGGTGCGTTTGCATCGTTATTTACAATCAATCCTCTTATAATAGTAGGCTATTATGTAGCTTGGCTTTTAATTATGCTTATAATTTCGTCGGTAATGCTGTTGCAATAATATAAAATGTATAACAATTTAAGTACGATTTTAAAATCAGTATCTAAGCCTGGTAGATATACAGGTGGAGAATACGGACAAATAATAAAAAATAAGGAAGGCATAAAATGTCGTTTTGCATTTTGCTTTCCTGATACCTATGAAATAGGAATGTCAAACCTTGGAGTGCGCCTGCTTTATGGCGCACTCAATTCTGTGCCCGAAATTTGGTGCGAAAGAGTGTATGCCCCTTGGACAGATATGGAGGAGCAAATGCGCGCGAATAATATACCTTTATGGGCGCATGAGAGCAAGGATAATGTGAGAGATTTCAACATTATTGCGTTTTCACTTCAATATGAGCTTTGCTATACAACGGCAATCAATATGATTGATTTGTGCGGTCTTCCCGTATTTGCCAAGGATAGAGACGAGAATATGCCTATTATTTTAGGCGGTGGTCCTTGTGCCTACAATGCAGAGCCTGTTGCTGATTTCTTTGATATTTTCAGCATTGGTGAGGGCGAGGAGGCTCTTATTGAGCTCGCTCAGCTTTATATAAAGATGAAGGACGAGGGTACATATACAAAATCCGGATTTTTAAGAGAGGCATCTCATATAAAGGGCTTTTATGTTCCGTCGCTTTATGAGGTCGAATATAACGATAATGGCACAATAAAAAGCTTTGAGCCTAAATATGAGGATGTTCCTAAAAGAGTTCAAAAGAGAATAATTGCCGATCTTAACAAGTCCTATTTCCCAACAAAGCCTATAATGCCGTTTATAGAGGTTGTGCACGATAGAATAATGCTCGAAACCTTCCGTGGCTGTATTAGAGGCTGTCGCTTCTGTCAGGCAGGTATGGTTTTCCGTCCTGTAAGAGAGAAGAATGCAGAAACTCTAAATTGTCAGGCGCGTGAGATTTTCGAAAATACGGGCTATACAGAGATTTCCTTGACATCTCTTTCTATAAGCGATTATTCCTGTCTGCATGAGGCAACAGATAAGCTTCTTGAATGGACTAATCCAAACAAGATAAATCTTTCGCTTCCTTCATTAAGAGCTGATAGCTTCTCAAAGGAGCTTATGAGTAAAATAAGCTCGATTCGTCAATCGGGCCTCACCTTTGCGCCAGAGGCGGGAACACAGCGACTTCGTGACGCAATAAATAAAAACCTTTATGAAAAAGACCTTATGAACGCGGTTAGACTTGCCTTTGAGGGCGGAAAAAGTCAGGTTAAGCTTTACTTTATGAACGGCTTGCCAACTTAAACCTACGAGGATATTGCAGGAATTGCAGATCTTGCAAAGCGCGTTGTGGACGAGTTCTATAAGACACCATTTCGCCCTAAAAAGCCCGTTTCTGTTACGGTTAGTGTTTCTTGCTTTGTTCCTAAGCCACATACACCATTTCAGTGGGAACCACAGGATACCCTTGATTCTCTTTGTGACAAACAGCAATATCTTGCAGAGAAGATAGTTGATCGTAAGATTAAATACAACTGG
>JAFTIV010000085.1 GCA_017456685.1 Clostridia bacterium
AAAGGCAGAGCCTGTTGTTGAGGAAGCACCTGTAGTAGAAGAGGCACCTGTTGTAGAAGAGGTTATCGAAGAGGTTGTTGAGGAGACACCTGCTGAGGAGCCTGTAGAAGAGGTTGTTGAAGAGGTAGTTGAGGAGACACCTGCTGAGGAGCCTGTAGAAGAGGTTGTTGAAGAGGTTGTTGAGGAAGCACCTGCTGAGGAGCCTGCAGAAGAGGTTGCCGAAGAGGTAGTTGAGGAGACACCTGCTGAGGAGCCTGTTGAAGAGGTTTCTGAAGAGGTTGCTGAGGAAGAGCCAGCTGAAGAGACTGTCGAGGAGGTTGCTCCTGAGGCAGAGGTATTCGAGGAGGCAATCGAGGCGGAGCCAGAGCCAGAGCCTGTTCTTGCTACAACAGTTGAGGATATTCATTTTGTTGAAAGCGTAACCGCTGATGAGGTTGATAACCTTGTAACAGACGAGGTTGTTGACTCACTCGTTGAAGAGGATATTGAGTACATTACAAAGGACGATGTTAAGAAGTCAATTGTAAATGTTGGTGTTCTTTCTATGAACTATGAGGCTGACGAGGTTGTTGACCTTGCATCACTCAAGGCAAAGGGACTTATCCACAAGAAGTCCAAGTCTGTAAAGATTCTTGCAATGGGCTCGCTTGATAAGGCGCTCACAGTTAAGGCTGCTGAGTTCTCAGAGCAAGCACTCAAGATGATTATCCTTACAGGCGGTAAGGCAGTTCACACTGTATCAGTTGTTAAGTAATTAGCATAAATAAAAAAGACGGGAATTTCCCGTCTTTTTTTATGGAATTACTGTAGCTCTAAAATCTCAACCTCGTGAGTAAACGAGGGCGCGCTTATTTGAATATGCCTTGGCAAATTGTCCTGTCCATAGCTTACTAAATAGGCGATTTCGTCCTTTACAAAGCAAAGCGTCGAGCCCCCATTATCATCAACCGACGATGAGCTTAAGCACTCCATATCAAGGTCGAAAATTGAGCACAAAGCCACAATTCCCGTCATTTTATCTCTCTCAAGTGGAATTTTAGTCCCATCACTTATCGCTACACATTCTTCATTATTTATTATAAAGGACACGCTTGAAAGCGCACTTGGCTCGCTTATTGAAAGCACCCTTTCTCCCTCGCGCTTTTCTATTTTTATATCGTATTCGCCATTTACGCGACATAGCGCGCTTACATCGCCCTCTTGATAGGCAAGAGGCTCGTATTTAGAGCCACACGAAACAAAAATAAGGGCAAGAAGCACAATCAAAAAAATCCGTTTCACAAAATCACCTCTTTTTAATAAATATGAGGCGAAAAAGAAAAAAAGCACCAAGGGGTGCTTTTTTGTCTAAGAATGAACTGAAACTATAAGCCGTGTTCTGTAATCGACGGTCATCTATCTTTGCACCTCGTCACCGAGATGCTCCGCAAAAATGCGTGCCACCTGCAAGGACGCAAAGCTTATCGGGCAAATAAAAATCCTCGCGTGCGGTGTTGCTTCGAATAGGGTTTACACCCGCCCTATGTTACCATAGCGCGTCGTGGGCTCTTACCCCGCGTTTTCATCCTTACCGACATAGTCGGCGGTAATTTTCTGTTGCACTGTCCCGAGAGTCACCTCTGGCTGACGTTATCAGCTATTCTGCCCTGTGAAGCACGGACTTTCCTCACGATAATACCTTTCGGCAACATATCGCGCAACCGTCCGTTTCAGTTCCTCTTAATTATAATTTAAAAAAATGTGCTTGTCAAGTAATTCCACTAATAAAAATTTTCGCTTGAAAAACACTAAATACAAACAAGTTGAAAAGAGGCGACGCTATGTTCGGTGAAAATTCATATAATATGCCACTTAATTTGGCAATGAGCTTTTCAAGCAATCCCGAGGCTCTAAAGGTGTTTCTAAGAATGTCAAATGCGGAGCAGGACAAGCTAATGCTAAGGGCGAGCGAGGCGCACAGCACCCGTGCAGTACAAAAAATGGTTGACGAGCTTTCGCACACCAAGGGAGCGCATTAAAGCAAAAAAACAAGCACAAGGTTGCCCTTGTGCTTGCGTTTTTTATAAATTATAGTACTGTTGGAACGAAGAAGTAAATTAGGAAGAGAACTGAAACTACAATAGCAACAATTGAAACCTCCCACTTTGGCTTCTCAGTGCCCTTAACAGCAGAGATAATAAGCTCAACAAGATATGCGATGATAGACATAACAGTGAAGGAAACAAGACCAACACCGATACCCTTAGTGATTGAGTATGAGAGAACCATAACTACAACAGTAAGGAATGCTGAGGTCGCACCGATAGCAGAGCTAAAGTCGATGTTCTTAACATTGTTCTTCATCATAAGAACGCCTACATAGATAAGCGCTGATGCAGTAGCCGCACCTGGAATAACTGCGAATACAGGCATCATGAAGATAGCAAGGAAGAACAAGCAAGCGGTTGTGAATGAGGTAAGACCTGTTCTACCACCTGCGGAAACGCCAGCACCAGACTCAACGAAGGTTGTAACGGTAGATGTACCAAGAGCTGCACCTGCACAGGTAGCAACAGCGTCGGAAATCATAATTTTGCCGTAGTTGTGAGGCTTGTTGTTCTCGTCGGAGAGGATTCTGTTACCGCCACAGCAACCAACGATTGTGCCCATTGTATCGAACATGTCAATCATACACATAGTGATGATAAGCATAATTACTGTGAACAATGAGTCAGCTGGGAAGCCAGTCTTAAATACATCTGTGAATGAGAAGAATACGCTATTTTCTCCACCACCGAAGAAGTTACCGAAGCTCTCCCAGAACTTCCAAGTAATACCAGGGGTGTTGCCTGTGATGTACTCAAGATTAGTAACACCAAGAGGAATACCAACGATTGTAGCACCAACAATACCGAGAATAACTGAGCCCTTAACATTGAGCTTATCGAGAATAGCGATAAGGAAAAGACCAACAAGAGCAACAACGGCGGACTTAGCAGCAGGGAATGTTCCTGTAGCAGAGTCGTAGTTAACTATCTGGTCTCCCCAGTTAGTAAAGTCAACGAATGAAATTTGTGTGAAACCATTTGTTACGATGATACCAGCACTTTGGAAGCCGATGTAGGCGATGAAAAGACCGATACCAACAGAGATTGCGCCTCTTACTGAAACGGGCATTCCGTCGAATATGAGCTCGCGGAAGGTCTTGCCCTTGATTTTAATAACAGAAAGAAGCAAGAAGATGATACCAGAGATGAGAACCATCATAAATGCTTGACCGATAGAGAATGAGAATTTGTAAGCAAATGCGCCTACTCCGCCACCAATAATACTACCAACCAAGGAGTTAAGTCCCATACCTGATGCTTGTGCAAGTGGCATCTTAGCAAGGAATGCCATGAGCAATGTTCCAATGATTGCACCGAATGCTGTTGCAATAAATAGTGATGACCATCTAAAGTCAGCAGGACCCGCGTACAAAATGGAGTTAGGGTTAACTGTCAAAATGTAAGCCATTGCAAGGAATGTAACAATACCGGCAACGATTTCCGTCTTGACATTTGTTTGCTTCGCGATTGGATCATAACCGAGAAGCTTTGCGAATTTTTTCATAAAATCCTCCTTTTTATTAAAAGCAATATGGTTTTTCCATATTGTAATTATATTTTAACATAAATTTCCCAAAAAATCTACATTTTTTTGATATTTGTGCTACAATAAAGAAAAGTAATTTGATGGGAGCCTAAAATGAAGAAGAAAATAGAAAAGCTTCAAAAGGAAAATGTAAAGTTCTGGACTGATTTCAAGGGCTTTATCGCGCGCGGAAGTGTGCTTGATTTGGCGGTTGCGGTTGTTATCGCTGCAGCCTTTAACGCAATTGTAAATGGTCTTGTTGACTATATAATTACGCCCTTTATAACCTATATGACAAGCGGAGTTAGTATTCACGAGTGGGAATACATTTTAAGAGACGAGGTTGTAAACGCAGAGGGAGTAGTTGAGGTTACAAAGATTTCAATTCAATACGGACTGTGGCTACAGACGATTGTTGATTTTATAATTATCGCCCTTTCAATCTTTGTCGCGGTTAGAATTATAAGAAACATTCAGCGTAAGCTCAACGAGCAGGAGCTTGCCGAAAAGGCAAAAAAAGAGGCTGAGGCTAAGGCAGAGGCTGAGGCTAAGGCGAAAAAGGAAGCCGAGGAGGCAGAGGCAAAGCGCATTGCCGAGGAAAACGCACGCAAGGAAATGCGCGCAGATATCGGTGTCACAGCTGACCTTCTTACCGAAATTCGCGACCTTTTGAGGGAAAAGAAATAAAACAAAAATCTCTTGCAAATCGCAAGAGATTTTTTGTTATTACAAATCAATTGTTTCGTTGTCCTTAAGGTCGTCAAGAGCTTGATAAAATAGCTTTTGGTCCTCCTCGTTTTGGAGCTGTTTGATTTGACATTCAAGGCTTAGATTGGTCAGTTGCTTGATTGAATATGTGTCGCTTACAAGCTGTCCAAAGGCATAAAGGAACAGGCAGAATAGAAACGCAACAACGAGCAAAACAAGAAACAAAACCGCCAGAAAGCCTTCCTCGACTGAAATACTATAAATTGTGCCAATTATCAAAATAATGGCAAAAAAGCAAAACGCACCGATTGATAGCTTTTTTATCGTCCTTCCGGCATTTCCAAATAACATTTCTATTATTTCTCCTCAGCGGTCTCTGTGAACTCGAGCTCGTCAAGCTCCTCGGTGTCAGCCTCGCAAGCCTCACAGGTGCACTCGTCCTCGCATTCGCAGATAGGAGTGTTTTCCTCGGCAGGATTGAACTCTATGTGAATGATGCAATGCTTCTTAAAGAACTTGTAGAAAACAGCGCACGCGCCTGCAATAGTAAGAGCAAAGCCTGAGAAGAACAAGAATATCTTCATAAAGTTTTTCATAAAAATTACCTCCTTAATGGTATTTACAAGGTTAGTATATCACAAAAAAATTAAAAATGCAACACTCGACAAATAAATTTTACAAATATATAATTGAATTTATACACATAATGTGCTAAAATATATGTATCACTTTGAAAAGGGATAAAAATATGAGTAAAAGAATTTTGGGCGTTGACTTTGGAGATGTACGCACAGGACTTGCCTTGTCGGACCCCTCGGGCTTTCTTGCAAGCGGGGCAGGCACAGTAAAGGGTGGCTTTGAAACCACCGCGCAGGCGGTTGCCGAGGTGGCAATGAAGAACGAGGTGTGTAAAATAGTTCTTGGTCATCCTATAAATATGGACGGAAGCTGTGGCTTTAGAAGCGAGAAAATCAAGGACTTTTCAAAAAGGCTAACTGAGCTTACAGGGCTTGAGGTCGTTTTGTGCGACGAGAGGCTTTCAACGGCAAACGCTCACCAAATATTAAATTTAACTAACACAAGAGGCGAGAAGCGTAAGCGCATAATAGACGAAATGTCAGCGTGCCTTATTCTTCAGGACTACCTCGACAGAAAGGTATAAAATGGCAAAAAAGCAAACCTGTGACCCCTGTCGCAGAAACAAGGTCGGCGGACAGGCGGTTATTGAGGGTGTTATGATGAAGCGCGGAGAGCAAACCGCACTTGCAACCCGTTGCGATGACGGAACGGTTGACATCAAGAAGAACACCTTCACCCCAATTAAGAAAAAATATAAAATCCTTGGGCTTCCCATCATTCGTGGCGTTGTAGGCTTTATTGAGTCTATGATTTTGTCCTTCAAGACAATGAACGACTCAACCGAGGTGCTCGGTCTTGAGGAAGAGGAGGGCAAGGTTGAAAAATGGCTTAAAAAGCATATGGGACTTACTATAACTGACATTGTTATGTTTGTTGGAGTTGTTCTTGGCGTTTTCCTTGCGCTCGGCTTGTTTATGGCGCTTCCTGCGTTTATTGCAGGGCTTATCAGCGACCATATCTACCCACTCAACGGCTATGCTAAATCGGGTGTAGAGGGCGCGGTTAAGGTGCTTATCTTTATCGCATATTTGCTTCTCGTTTCGGCAATGAAGGACATTCGTAGGGTGTTCCAATACCACGGCGCGGAGCATAAGTCAATTGCCTGCTACGAGGCAGGGCTTGAGCTAACTCCCGAAAACGCAAGAGGCTGTACTCGCTTCCACCCAAGATGCGGAACGAGCTTTATGTTCGTTATGATACTTGTTGGCGTTGTTGTCGGCTTGTTCATTCCCGACTGGGTATGGTGGCAAAGAAGCTTGGCAAAGCTTGCGACCCTTCCTATTGTTATGGGTCTTGGCTACGAGTTTATAATGTTCGCAGGAAAGCACGAGAACTGGCTCACCAAGGCACTCTCCGCCCCTGGACTTTGGATGCAGAGAATAACCACCAAGGAGCCAAGTGATGACCAGCTTGCAATCGCAATCTGTGCAATCAAGGTTTCAATGAGCGAGGAGTTCCCCGACTTTGACCCAAGCGAGTATGCAATTCCGGTTGAGGAAAACCTTAAGCATATCGCGTTTACAGGACTTAACGAAAAGCAGAAAAATCAGCTTGTAGCAAGCCTTAATAAAAAGCGTCAGGCTAAGCTTGATGGCACCTTTGATATTGAGGTTATTAAGCCGATTGAATTTAAGGAAGTATGAGAATAAGCGAGCTTGTAAAGGAGCTTGAGTGCATAGGCGTAGAGGACCCAAAAACAGAGGCACAGCTCATAATAGAGCACCTCTTTGGCGTCAGCTACGCTAAAGCTTTACTTGAGCGAGATAGGGATTACGACAGCGAGAAAATCTTAGAAATCCTCGCCAAAAGAAAAGAAAAAATCCCACTACAATATATATTTGGAAAATGGGGCTTTATGGGGCTTGACTTTTTCGTATCTCCCGATTGCCTAATTCCAAGACCCGACACGGAAATTCTCGTTTATGAGGCTCAAGGGCTTCTAAAAATCGGGGGGAGTGTCGCTGATTTGTGTACAGGAAGCGGTTGCATAGGGCTCTCTCTTTTAAGCACAAGGGCAGATATTGAGCGCCTTGTAATGGCTGATATATCACGCGATGCGCTTGAAATGGCACGCAAAAACGCACACGCACTCGGTCTTAGTAGCAAATGCACGCTTGTTGAGTGCGATGTGACAAGGAGCATACCCGAGGGGCGCTTTGATATGATTGTGTCAAATCCGCCTTATATACCGAGCATAGACATAGAACGGCTTAGCGATGAGGTGAAAAACGAGCCACGCCTCGCCCTCGATGGCGGAGAGGACGGGCTTGACATTGTGCGCTCTCTCGTTGAGCGCGTGCCAGAGCATCTTAACGAAAATGGCTATTTTCTTATGGAATTCGGCTTCGACCAAGGCGAAAAAATTGCCCAGATTATGGAAAAAAAGGTCACCGATGGAGTATATAAATCCTATAAAATTCTAAAGGATTATGGCGGAAATGACCGCGTGCTTGTGGCTCAGGCTTAGTGGCAAGAAATCCAAAATTGCATAAAATGATACCGATGAGAGTCGGTATCTTTTTTGTTGGAGGGAAAATGGAAAAAACGAGCATATGTGTCCTTTTTGGAGGAAAAAGCGGAGAGCACGAGGTGTCCCTGCGCTCTGCGTATTCTGTGCTTGAGGCAATAGACGAGAGCAAATACATAATACACAAAATAGGCATCACAAGAGATGGTGAATGGTATCTTTTTAAGGGTGATAACAGACTGATTTTAGAGGGCAAATGGCAGACCGAGGGTGAAAACACCCCGATATGTGTCGATTTTTGCCAAAAGCACCTCTTGGTAGGGGGCGAGAATTTATGCCCAGATATTGTCTTTCCTGTGCTTCACGGGGCATTTGGAGAGGACGGACGAATTCAAGCCCTGCTTGAGCTTCTTGAAATTCCGTATATAGGCTGTAATAGTGCCTCAAGCGCGCTTTGCATGGATAAGGCTCTTTGCAAGGGTGTCGCAATGCAGTCATTTGTGCCTGTTGTGCCATATGTGGTGGTCACGGAGCGCGAGTATAAAAGCAACACCTATGAATGCGATTTAGAGGGAGATGTGTTCGTAAAGCCGAGCTCATCGGGCTCAAGCCTTGGAATTTCAAGGGCGAGGGGCGCGGAGCAAATTGAGTGTGCGCTTGGTGTGGCGCTAAGACATTCGCCCACAGCGCTTGTCGAAAGGGCAATTGAGGGCGCGGAGTGCGAGGTTGCGGTGACCGAAATAAAAGGCAAGGCAGTCGCAAGCGAGGTTGGGCAAATCAGCTATAAGGCTGATTTTTACGACTACGAAACAAAGTATCACTCAAGCGCGGTAAAATACAAAATTCCTGCAAAAATCAGCAGGGAGTGTCGCAATTTGTGCAAAAAATACGCACTTGATATGTTTTATGCCCTCGGTTGCTCGGGGCTTTGCCGAATGGATTTCTTTGTCACACGCGATGAGGAGATTTATTTCAATGAGGTAAACACCCTGCCAGGCTTCACCTCAGGAAGCATGTATCCTATGCTTCTAAAGCGACAGGGGTATGATATGACGGCACTTGTTGACCTTCTTGTCGGCGAGGCGCTAAGACGAAAGGAAGGGTAAAAAGCACCCGTGGGGCACTTTTTAAATAAATTTTAGTCTAAGACTAAAAAATCCCGCGAAACAGTTGAAATAGCACAAAATTTTATATATAATATATATTGAGGTCTTATGAGCCTAAAGAACAAATCAATCGCGCTTGTCGGCTATGGTAGCTCAAGCAGGGCAATGTGCAATTACCTTTTAAAAAGAGAAATTTACCCCGTTGTAAGAAATAAGGAAATTGTTCCTGTGCCAAGCGGGGTAAGGCTTATAACAGAGAATTATCTTGATACAAGCGAGGACATTGTTTTTCGCTCACCAGGTATTCGCCCCGATAGAATTAAGGCTTCTGGGCGCGTCACCACCGAGGTTGCCTATGCGCTCGAGATAACTCGTGGCACGAAAATAGGAATTAGTGGCTCTGACGGAAAGACAACTACCTCGAGCCTAATTTATAATATGCTGACGGCTGATGGCTTGCAAGCCACCCTGTGTGGAAATATCGGCACACCCGTCATAGAATACGCAAGCGATAGCACGCTAAATACCTATACAGTGTGCGAGCTTTCGAGCTTTCAGCTTATGGATATGCACCCAATGCTTGATGTCTGTGCCCTTACGGGAATAAGCGAAAATCACCTCGACTGGCACACGAGCATGAATGAGTATATAGAGGCTAAGGCGAATATTTTAGAAAATGCGGGGCTTAGCATCTTAAATTACGATGATGAAATTGTAAGAGGACTTGAAAATCGCACACAGGCAAGCGCCCTTTTCTCGCTTCACGACCTTTCAAGCACGCGCGTGAGTGCTGAGGCGATAGCGTATCTAAAAAACGGCTATCTATTCTGTAACGGAGTGAAAATAATCTCAGCCGATGAGCTTAGGCTAAGGGGTCGCTTTAATATCGCAAACGCCCTTTGCGCTCTTTGCGCGGTCTGGAATATCGTTGATATTGAGGCAATTCGCCACACCCTGCGCACCTTTTCGGGCGCTCCTGGCAGAATGGAGCTTGTCGATAGTGTTGGCGGAGTTGACTTTATCTGCTCGTCAATTGACTCCACACCAACGCGTACGGTA
>JAFTIV010000004.1 GCA_017456685.1 Clostridia bacterium
AAAAGGAATCGACACAGTAGTATTTGACCGTGGCGGTTATGTTTATCACGGACGTGTATCGGAGCTTGCAGCTGGCGCAAGAGAAGGCGGACTTAAGTTCTAATTCTCGAGTCATCAAGACTTCGGTTTGTACACTGTTTAATTCACTTATTTAAATTAAACACAGAGGAGAAATTAAAATGGCAACAAAGATTGACGCAGCTACTCTTGATTTGAAAGAGAAAATGGTTGCACTCAACCGTGTATCTAAGACGGTAAAGGGTGGTCGTATTGCTCGCTTCACAGCTCTTATGGTTGTTGGTGACGGCAACGGTCACGTAGGCTATGGTCTTGGTAAGGCAGCTGAGGTTCCAGACGCAATTCGCAAGGGAATTGAGGATGCTAAGAAGAATATGATAACCGTAGCAATGAAGGATACTACAATCCCACACGAAGTAATAGGAAAGTTCGGTGCAGGCACCGTGCTTCTCAAGCCCGCATCACTCGGTACTGGTATTATCGCAGGTCAAACTGTTCGTGCCGTTCTCGAGCTTGCTGGTATAAAGAACATCAGAGCTAAGAGCCTTCGTTCAAACAACAAGACCAATGTAGTTAAGGCTACATTTGAGGGCTTGAAGGCACTTAGAACCGCTGATGAGGTTGCTAAGACTCGTGGCATCGACGCGAGCAAGTTGAACTAAGGAGGACCAAAAAGATGCAAAACGTAAAAGTAACACTCGTAAGAAGTCTTATTGGTTGCACCGAGGCTCAAAAGGCAACTGCAAAATCTCTTGGCCTTACCAAGATTGGTAAAAGCATCGTTCTCGCAAACGATAAGGTTTTGGCAGGCAAAATTAAGGTTATCTCTCACCTCGTAAAGGTAGAAGAGGCTTAACCCGACTGCCAAAAAGGCAGAAATTGGTTCAAACAATCAATTACACAAAATCAATTTCAACAAGGAGGATAAAAAATGAAGCTCCATGAACTTTCACCCGCTGCTGGATCAGTAAAGGCAGCTTGGCGCAAGGGAAGAGGTCCTGGCTCAGGAAACGGCAAAACTGCTGGTAAGGGTCACAAGGGTCAAAATGCACGCTCAGGCGGTGGTGTAAGACCAGGCTTTGAGGGCGGACAGCTCCCACTTTACAGAAAACTCCCTAAGAGAGGTTTCAATAATAAATTTGGTAAAGAATACGCTATTGTTAACGTTAGTGCACTTAATAAGTTTGAAAAGGGCGCAGTTGTAACTATCGATACACTCATCGCAGCAGGTATCGTTGGTAAGGCTTGCGACGGACTTAAGGTGCTCGGAAACGGTGAGATTAAGAAAGCTATCACTGTCGAGGCTAAGGTTTTCTCAGCTACTGCTAAGGAGAAAATCGAGGCTGCAGGCGGAAAAGCCGAGGTGAAATAATTATGTTTCGTACTTTGGCTAATGCTTGGAAGATAGAGGACTTGAGAAAGAAGCTTCTATTTACAGCTTTAATACTATTAGTTTACAGAGTTGGTGCAGTATTGCCACTTCCATTCATCGATGGAACTATATTGCAAAGTAATATGGGCGCTGGCGAGGGAACAATGCTCAGCTTTATGAGTATGTTCTCAGGAGAGGCGTTCCAGTACGCAACCCTGTTTGCTCTCGGTGTATCACCATATATCACCGCATCAATCGTAATCCAGCTTCTCACAGTTGCACTTCCCCCACTTGAGAGACTTGCAAAGAGAGAGGACGGAAAAGAAAAAATCGCACAAATTACTCGTTACATTACAATCGCTTTGTCAATCGTAATGGGTATCGGCTACTATATGCTTCTCGCGAAGCAGCACAAGGCAATAAGAGACGGCTTTGCAAATGCTAACTGGTTCTTCTTTGCTGTAGTAATCGTAGCGTGCTTAGTTGCAGGCTCAAGCGTAGTTATGTGGCTTGCAGAAAGAATCAACGAAAAGGGCATCGGTAACGGTATCTCGCTTATCCTTTTTGCGAACATCGTATCTCGCTTGCCAGTATCAGTAACTACAAGCATTGCAGGCATCGTAAACGGCTTCAAGAGCAGTATGACAGACCCTGCAGCAAGAGGACAGGTAATAGGACAAGGAATATTCCTTATCTGCTATGCACTCATCATTCTTGCACTTGTATGGTTCATTATATTCATCACAGATAGTGAGCGCAGAATTCCTGTGCAATATGCTAAAAAGGTAGTAGGAAGAAAAATGTACGGCGGACAGAGCTCTAATCTTCCAATTAAGCTCAATATGACAGGCGTTATGCCAGTTATTTTCGCTTCAACAATTCTTTCTATCCCAGCAACAATTGGAATGTTTAAGCAACCAACAAAGCCATTTTGGATTGGACTTTACAATCAGCTCAACCCATCATCTGGTGTTGCGTGGACATATGCAGTATTGCAATTCCTCTTTATAGTTGCATTTGCATACTTCTATACTGCAATTTCCTTCAATCCAATTGAGGTATCTGGTAACCTTCAAAAGAACGGTGGTGCAATCCCTGGTATTCGTCCAGGTAAGAACACCTCTGACTTTATCGCAAAGGTTCTTTCAAGAGTTACCTTGCTTGGCGCGCTATTCCTTTCTGTAATATGCGTGCTTCCTCTCCTTCTCCAGCTCATTCTTTCACTTACACCAATCTCAGCGTACACCTACGGCCTTGCAAATATCGCCTTCGGTGGTACCTCAATTATGATCGTTGTAGGCGTAATCCTTGAGACTATAAGAGATATAGAGGCACAGATGACAATGCGTCACTACAAAGGTTTCCTTGACTAATTAAAAGGAGAAAACCAAATGAGTAAAAATCTCAAGCTTATATTCCTTGGCGCACCTGGTGCAGGCAAGGGAACACAATCTGACATAGTTGCTGAGAAGTATGGTATTCCTACCATCTCCACAGGAAATATGATTAGAGAAGCAATTAAAAACAATACTGAGATGGGTCTTGCCGCAAAGTCCTACACCGAAAAGGGAGCTCTTGTTCCTGATGAGGTTGTAATCGGCATTATCGCTGAAAGACTTGCAAAGGATGATTGCCAAAACGGCTTCATTCTTGACGGCTTCCCCAGAACAGTTCCACAAGCCGAGGCGCTTGACAAAATGGGAGTTGATATCAACTGCGTTGTCAGCATCGAGGTAGAGGATGATAAAATTGTTGAGCGTATGGGTGGCAGACGCGTTTGCCCATGCGGCGCATCATACCACACAGCATATAAGCCTTCGGCTAAGGGCGAATTCTGCGAAAAGTGCGGAGAGAAGCTCATTATCCGTAAGGACGATGCTCCAGAGGTTGTAAAGAGCAGACTGGTAATTTACCACGAGCAAACAGAGCCTCTTAAGGAATTCTATGGTAAAAAGGGCGTTCTTACATTGGTTGAGGGACAAGAGGAGGTACAGGATACCACAGCTCTTACCCTTAAGGCAATTGAGGATGCAATCGCTTAAAGTATGGTTCATTTAAAAACACCAGAGCAGATTGAGAAAATGCGCGTAGCCGGTATAATTACTGGCGAGGCATTACTCTATGCTAAGGAATTTATTCACGAGGGCGTAACAACCAAAGAAATCGACGACAAAATTCGCAAGTATATCGAGAAATGTGGTGCTAAGCCAACATTTCTCGGCTACGGTGGATTTCCAGGAAGCGCTTGTATAAGCATCAACGAGGAGGTAATACACGGTATTCCCTCACACAAAAGGGTGCTTAGAAACGGAGATATTGTAAAAATCGATGTTGGCGCAACTAAAAACGGCTATATAGGAGATAGCGCTGCAACCTTCGCGGTTGGCGAAATCTCAGCCGATGCACAAAGACTCATTGATGTAACAAGAGAAAGCTTCTTCGAGGCTGTCAAGGCTATCGAGCAGGCTGAAATACCTCGCTTAGGTGATGTCGGTCACGCCGTTTCATCCTACGCAGAGGCAAGAGGCTTTTCGGTAGTTCGAGACTTTGTTGGCCACGGTGTTGGCACAGAGCTTCACGAGGACCCAAATGTTCCCAACTACGGAACAGCGGGCAGAGGCGGACGAATTTACGAGGGTCAAACAATCGCAATTGAGCCTATGATAAATCAAGGCACACACGAGGTTCGAGTTCTTAAGGATGGTTGGACAGTTGTTACAGCAGATGGCAAGCTTTCGGCTCACTACGAGCATACGATAGCACTCACCAAAAATGGTGTAATTCTGCTAACAAAGGTTGACTAAGTGAAAAATAAACGCTTTTCTCGCGGCTGAATAAAGAAAAGCGGAGCATACGCACAATATCCGTTACTTGAGGTGCGGAGAATCAAAAATAAGATTACCAATA
>JAFTIV010000086.1 GCA_017456685.1 Clostridia bacterium
CAAAATCTCCATCGAAAAAGTGAGCAATAACGCGCTCCTCGTTGTTGCCTGTGATAAGCACAATGTCAGCATTTAAACGCGAGGGGTAGCCAATTGAGGTCTTCCAAAGCGAGGAGTCGCCATTGTTACAGTCGAGAAAATCGCCAAGCACAAAGATTGTATCGCCATATGATGCCTGCGTGTTCCAGACCTCAAAGACAAATTCATTAAATTGCTCGCACGAGCTAAAGGGACGACGCTCCATTTCAAGAATTTCGGGGTCGTTAAAATGAATATCACTTGTAAAAAAATACATAATCTCACCTCTTTTGGCGTTTATAAATCAATTATAGCAACAAAATGGAATATTTTCAAGTTTTCATATCTTTTTTTTGAAAAATGTTGTTATTTTCTCAAAAAAGTGGTAAAATATTAAAAAAGTCTTTTGACTTAAATAAAGGAGATTTAAAAATGATTAAAGAAAACAAGTATGCTGGCACAAGAACCGAGCAAAACCTAAGGGCAGCCTTCTCTGGCGAGAGTGAGGCAAGAAACAAGTACACCTACTTTGCATCTGTGGCTAAAAAAGAGGGTTATGAGCAAATTAGCGCACTCTTTTTAAAGACCGCTGAGAACGAGAAGGAGCACGCAAAGCTGTGGTTCAAGGAGCTTAACGGCATTGGCGACACCGCAGAAAACCTTGAAAATGCAGCAGAGGGCGAAAACTACGAATGGACCGATATGTATGCAGAATTCGCAAGAGTTGCAGACGAGGAGGGCTTTACAGACCTTGCAAGAAAGTTCCGCTTGGTAGCTGCAATTGAGAAGCATCACGAGGAGAGATACCGCGCGCTTCTTAAGAATGTTGAGACTGCACAGGTATTCGAAAAGAGCGAGGTTAAGGTTTGGGAGTGCCGTAACTGTGGACATATTATCGTTGGCACAAAGGCGCCAGAAATTTGCCCAACCTGTAATCATCCAAAGGCGTATTTCGAAATCCACGCAGAAAACTATTAAATCAATCGTTTACGGCTACGCAATACTGTGTTGTTCCTTGCCGAGAACCTCGACTATCGCAAGATAGCCTTCGTCTCTCGACTGTGGTACGCCTTGTCTTGATTGCCTAAACACTTGATTGTGTGGGTATGCCATCATCCAAGGACAAATCAGAGCCTCGAAGGGGGCTCTTTTTTGCGCTCGTGAGAGGGGAAAGAAGAGATAAGAGTGAAAAGTGAAGAGCGAAGAGTGAAGAGATGATTTTTGTGCAAAATGCACTTTTAAATAAAGCTAATCTCCGCATTTTGCGTACAGCAAAATATTTCACATTGCAACCTCTCTCAAAACAGGAAAGGAAGCAAAACGGCTATGGTTGCAATATATCACTTGCCCAGGGCAAATCTCGTTCTCGCAACGCGAGAATATCGTTTGTGTATTTTGCACACTGTGAGAGGGGAAAGAAGAGATAAGAGTGAAAAGTGAAGAGCGAAGAGTGAAGAGATGATTTTTGTGCATTATTGTGCAAAATGCACAAAAATCGGGGGGGGGATTTGTCAATTGTGCAATATTGACAATATGTGTAATGTGTGTTATAATATATTCGTAAAAACCCTAAAAATATTTAGAGAGGAAATTTTTATGAAAAAGAAACTTTTACTTTTGACAGTATTAGCTATGGCGCTTGTGTGCTTGCTCGCGTTTTCTGTAAGTGCTGACTCTGTCAATCCGTCAACGAGTGACGCGTACGGAACGCTTACCACCTTTGACGACGCAATTGGAAACACTCAAATCAGCAACCTTAAGAACGACGGAACAATTGCTCGCACAGTATTGACCGATGGAAACGGCAATTACTACACAATCCCAACCGTTTATACTCTTACCGAGAGCTCCAAAAATCGTGGAGATATTCAGGGAGAAATGTTCCTTCTCAGCTTTAATGAGATTAGCTCAAAGCTTGGCTTCACAGTTTCAAAGAACAGCATTATAAGAATTGAGTTCCCAGCTGACATTAAGTTCATTTGCTCTGGAAACGAGAACCTTAGTGGCTGTTCAAATATGGTTGAGTGCGTTATAAGTGACGGACTTCATTTCTGGGATAACAGTGACCAAAGAAAGGTGTTTACCAACTGTAAGAAGCTCAAATCCATCGACCTATCCAAAATGGTAATGGACAGAAGCGCAACCACCTTTGCAATGTTTGAGTATTGTCCTGAGCTTGAGTATGTTAAGCTTCCTGATGCTTATGAAAATGCTGATGGTACATATATGGACTATAATACAAGCCATATGTTTAGTGGCTGTAACAAGCTTAAAACAATTGAGAATATGGAATGCTTCTTTAAGGGAGATAAGACTCTTAACTACAAGACCTTCTACAATTGCTGGGTACTTGAAGAAATTAATCTTCCATACGGACTTGAAAAATTGGACGGAAGAGCGATTGGCGTGTGTAACGCACTTGAAACTATAATTATTCCAGAAACAGTAACCGTAATCGGTACAGGTGAAACTGTATTCGAGAGCTGTGCATCACTTAAAAAGGTTGTATTCCCATCTGGCGCTGTTTCGGTTGGCAATTATGCATTTGAAAAGTGCAAGGCTCTTACCGACATTTGGATGCCTGGCGCTGGCTCGACCTTTGGCAAGGAAGTGTTTGGACAATCTGGCTCAAGCAGAGCTGTAAATTTCTACTTTACAACAGAATCAAGCACAATTACAATTAGCGATAAAACTAACAAGGACGACCCCTTTATCACAGCAATTAGCGCAACAAGCGATGCAAGAATTAAATATAATACTCCACTTTCAACAAAGTGTACTGTATTCCTTGGCGGACATCACGCATCTGCATCAACTAATGACTGTACAAAGGACATTACCTGTAAGGACTGTCAAATCGTTTTGGTAACAGCTCAGGACGGACACGATATTGTTGTTACAATTGTATATAATGATGGCTTTGCAAGCGTTGGCGTTAAGACAACCGATTGCACAAGAGAGGGCTGTACTGTATGCGACAAGACAGAGGAAACACCTGTTATCATTACCGCAAAGGGCTACTCCTATAAGGAGGAGGGCAATGGTATCTCTGGTGGCTTTGAAATAAACACCACCGCACTTAATGCATACAAGGAAGCAAACCCAGGAAAGAGCGTCGTTGTAAGCCTCTTGATTGTAAACCCAGATTACCTTGATACATCTGCATCCTTCTTCAATGCAAACGGAGAATCAACCGCAACTAAGGGTGTTATTCAGGTTGATATTTCAAATACCGCATATGCTAAGCTTGACTATATGGTAAGTGGCTTCACACTTCAATATATGCAAGAGCTTGAGCTTGCCTTTGCAATCGTTGTTAAGGTTGACAACAAGGTAGAGGTTGTTCAAAAGCAATACGCTCCCGAGGAGGTATCCGCTGTTAAGGCAACCTACACAGATGTAGCTGGCATTAAGCTCGCTTCAGTAACCGTTGAAAGCATTGCTCCAGAAATCGTAGATGCCCTTAAAAAGGAGCAGGAGCAGGCTTAAGGCAAGGACCTTAATCACCTAAAAGTAAAAAGCTAATAAAGAGCCTGTGAGAAATTGCAGGCTCTTTTGAATTTTATACTAAAAGCTATTTACAAACATAATTAAATGTGATAAAATAATGACATCTAAGCGCGTGCGCGAGAAATAAAGCATTAGGAGATATTATGAAGGGCGAAAAGACAAACAAAATAAAGCTTTTGAAGCTTTGGGAGCTTCTTTCACAAAACACAGATGCGGAGCACCCTATGGGCACTCCCGAGATACTTGAGCGCTTGAAGGAAATGGGCATTGATTGTGACAGACGCACCCTTTACGACGACATTAAAACACTCAACGCCTACGGCTACGAGATTGACTGCACTCGCGGTGCATCGAACGAGTATAGCGTTGATGCTGGCACATTTGACCTTACTGAGCTTCGAATTTTGATGGACGCAGTTCAAGCGGCGGACTTTATCACCGATAAAAAGACAAGGGTTCTTGTCGATAAAATTGCTCAGCTTGCGGGAAGTCATCGCGCAGAGGTACTAAAGCAAAACATTGTTGCATTTAATAATACAAAGAGCCAAAACGAGCATATCTATTATGCCGTAAACGAAATTGCAACCGCAATAAACGAGCATAAAAAGCTTGAATTTACATATTTCAACTACAACCCAGAGCACGAAAGGGTATATAGAAAAAACACACAGGGTGAGATAAAGCTCTATGTTGTAAACCCTTATACAACTGTTTTCTCGGACGATAAATACTATCTTGTGTGCTATGATGATAAGCACAAGACAATGACCCACTATCGCGTTGATAGAATGGAGCGCGTAAGGGTGCTTGAGGACGATATTACACCTAACGACAAAATTAAGGATTTTGATATAGGTAGCCACAAAAGGCAGGTCTTTTCAATGTACACAGGCGAGCGCAAAAGGGTCGTTATCGAGGCGGAGAAGTCACTTACTGATGTTATCTTTGACAAGTTTGGAGACATTAAAATCACCGAGAAGGACGATTTTATTCGCTTCGAGGCTGAGGTTCAGGTTTCGCCGACCTTTATTGCGTGGTGCTGTTCATTTGGAAATCGTATGAGAGTGGTTTCTCCACCTACCGTTGTGCATAGCGTTAAGGAGCACACCCTCGAGCTTTATTACCTATATTCAAAATTTAATAAGGAAGAAAATTGATGATAACTCTTTTGTTCACCCTCGAGAGCCTCGCGCTCGGGGTTGGTCTTGCGATGGATGCGTTCTCCGTGTCTGTTGCAAACGGACTTAATGAGCCAAGAATGAAGACCCGAAAGGCAATAGCGATAGCAGGAATTTTCGCGTTCTTTCAAGCGCTTATGCCTCTTATCGGCTGGGTGCTTGTCCACACGGTGGTTCAAAAGTTCAAGGCATTTGAAAAATTCATTCCGTGGATTGCACTAATCCTACTTTGCGTAATCGGCGGAAAAATGCTCTATGAGGGCATAAAATGTAAGGGCGATGAGGGAGTATGCCCCTGCAAGCGAATATCGCTCTCGCTTCTTCTTGTGCAAGGCATTGCCACCTCAATAGACGCGCTCTCTGTCGGCTTTACAATCGCGGAATATACACTAATGCCAGCTCTTGTCTGCGCCCTAATTATAGCCACAGTAACCTTTGTAATCTGCTTCGTAGGCGTAACAATAGGCGAGCGCGTAGGCGAAAAGTGCTCAAGCAAGGCAAGCATTTTTGGCGGAGCGATTTTGATAGTGATAGGGGTTGAAATATTCCTAACAGGAATACTTTGAGCTTTTATAAGCGTCGTTATTCTGCGTTGCTGGCAGAGCAAAGCTCTGCAATGAAATCCGTCTTGCGACGGTTGAAATCTGCTTTGCAGATGAAATCGCTTCGCGGTGAAATCCAAAAAGCCTACTTTTTGGACTTGAGTTAGACGGGTTTTGTTTTACCGCCCCCTTTAGAGTAAGGGGGGACAGCGTAGCAGGGGGGATTGTAAGCTACATTGGCTTATCATTCCGCACTCCGCACTCCGCATTTGCCTGTCATTTCGCACTTTCTTAATATAAAACTCGGGCGGAATAGCCCGATTTATTTTTGGAAAAAATAATAATATTGCGTTGACTTTTTTAGGAAAATGTGTTATCATAACAGTTAGCAAGGGCTAACTGAAAGGGGGTCGCTTATGAAATTTGATATAACTGGAATGAGCTGTTCTGCGTGTGTTGCACGAGTAGAGAAGGCGGTTAGCGCGCTTGAGGGCGTTGAGAGCTGTTCTGTGTCACTTCTTACGAATTCTATGCTTGTAGAGGGCACGCTTGATGCGTCTAAAATAATTTCCGCGGTTAGCGAGGCGGGCTATGGCGCGATAGAGGCAGATGAGAGCGCGGAAATTAGTGCCTCTCAATTTGAAAGCAAGGAAATACCAAGGCTTAAGCGCGCCCTTCTTTTGTCGGCAGGCTTCCTTGTGGTGCTTATGTATATCTCTATGGGTCACATTATGTGGGGCTGGTATTTGCCCTCGTTCCTTATGCACCCTGTCGTTATAGGCGCTCTCGAGGCGACTCTTGCCCTTATTGTAATGATTATAAACCGCAGGTTCTTTATAAGCGGTGCTAAGGCGGTAATAAGCCGTTCACCAAATATGGACACGCTTGTGGCACTCGGCTCTGGCGTTTCGTTCGTTTATAGTGTGTATCTCTACATTAGAATTATTTTAGGTGAGCATCACCTCTTACACGGGCTTTATTTTGAAAGCGCGGGAATGATAGTTACTCTTATCACCGTCGGCAAGCTTCTTGAGGCTATTGCCAAGGGTAAGACAACCTCGGCTCTGCGTACGCTTATGGATATGAGCCCCAAATATGCAACAATTATAGAAAACGGAAAAGAGAGAGTCATTCGCGCAAGCGAGCTTCGCCCTGATGATATATTCATTGTAAAAAGCGGAGAGAGTATTCCTGCCGATGCCGTTATAATCGAGGGTAGCGCAAGCGTTGATGAATCATCGCTGACAGGCGAGAGTAATCCTGCCGACAAGGGCGAGGGTGACAGGGTCAGCGCATCTACAATTTGTGCCTCGGGATTTTTGAAATGTAAGGCGGAGCGCACGGGCGCAGATACAGCCTTTGCGCAGATTATAAAAACTGTTCAAAACGCAACCGCAACAAAGGCGCCCATAGCCAAAATAGCCGACAGAGTGTCGGGAATTTTCGTTCCAAGCATAATTACAATTGCTGTTTTAGTGAGCCTTTTGTGGCTTGCCATAGGCGGTGGAGCATCGCTTGCAATCACACACGCAATCTCGGTGCTTGTTATAAGCTGTCCGTGTGCGCTCGGGCTTGCAACCCCCGTTGCTATAATGGTAGGAAGCGGAGTGGGCGCAAGAGGTGGAATTCTCTTTAAGACCGCCGAGGCGCTTGAGCATACGGGTGGGGTAAAAATAGTCGCCCTTGACAAAACAGGCACTGTCACAACAGGTCAAATGCAGGTCGTTGGGCTTGAGGCACAGGGGATTGCCCCCGAGGAGCTTTTGTCGCTTGCCTCAGCGCTTGAGAGAAAAAGCGAGCATCCGATTGCAAGGGCTATAGTTGATTATGCCGAGCAAGGGGCGGTGCCGACTCTTGAGGCACAGGGCTTTGAAAGCCTTGCAGGAAAGGGCGTTTTAGCGACCATAAACGGTGAAAGAGTAGTTGGCGGAAGGCTTGAGCTTGTGTCGAACTATGCACACATACCCCAGCATATGATAGAAAAAGCGCAAGGTCTATCAAAGAGCGGACAGACAAGCCTGTACTTTGTAAGAGGTAGCGAGCCTATAGGAATTATATCACTTAGCGACACCATAAAGCCCTCGAGCACAGAGGCGGTAAAATGGCTCAAGAAAAACGGATTTCGAGTTGTTATGCTCACAGGAGATAACGAGCATACCGCAAGGGCAATTGCCACAGAGGCGGGCATTGACGAGGTTGTAGCGGGCGCTCTGCCAAGCGATAAGGAGCAAAAAATAAGAGAGCTTCGCGCAGATGGTAGAGTAATGATGGTTGGAGATGGTGTAAATGATGCGCCAGCCCTTGCTGCCTGCGATATAGGCGTTGCAATAGGAGCAGGTACGGATGTCGCAATAGACACCGCCGAGGTCGTTATTATGAAAAGCGAGCTGACAGATGTCTGTGATGCTATAAGGCTTAGTAAAGCTACGCTTAGAAACATAAAGCAAAATCTTTTCTGGGCATTTTTCTATAATGTAATTGCAATCCCGATAGCCTCGGGTGCGCTTTCGGGGCTTGGAATTGTGCTAAGTCCTATGCTTGGGGCGCTTGCAATGAGCCTTTCAAGCGTATGCGTTGTAACAAATGCTCTAAGACTTAATCTCTTTAAGCCACTTTTTAAAAAAACTAAAAATGAAGAAATAGAAGCCGAGGAGGACGAAATGGTAACAGTAATAAGAGTAAGCGGAATGATGTGTCCGCATTGTGAAGCAAGAGTAAAGACAGCACTCGAAGCAATTGAGGGTGTAGAGAAGGCAACCCCAAGCCACAAAAAGGGCGTAGTAAAGGTAAAATTCGATGCGCCTGCAACTGTTTCTCAAATTAAAAGCGCAATCACTGAGGCGGGGTATAGCGCGGAGTGACGGAGCGACACTTCGCAATGAAATCCGTCTTGCGACGGTTGAAATCTGCTTTGCAGATGAAATCGCTTCGCGGTGAAATCCAAAAAGCC
>JAFTIV010000087.1 GCA_017456685.1 Clostridia bacterium
CCCGTTTTTTGTTTATTTTGTACAAAATTTGATAACTTCGAATACTTTTCATATTATCACAAAAACGAAAAAGTCCGCTTATTAAGCGGACTTTTGATTTTTGGTATTTTGGGATTTTTGTGCAAAACCTACAAATTGTTAATTAATTGTAAATTTTTGCGCGGGCTCGCTCGTGCGCGAGAAATTATTGCCCTTTTATTATTTTTTACGCCAAGGAATGCTTTTATCAAAGGCAGGATTATAGCCGTAGAAGTTCTTCTCGTTCATTTTATCCTGTGCTATGCGGAGTGCATCAGCAAAGCGCTGATAGTGAACTACCTCTCTTGCGCGAAGGAACTTAATTGGGTCGCAAACATCGGGGTCATCAACGAGCCTTAGAATGTTATCATAGGTTGTTCTTGCCTTTTGCTCTGCGGCGAGGTCCTCGTGAAGGTCGGTTAAAACATCTCCCTTTGATTGCATTGAGGCGGTAGTATATGGGAAGCCTGAGGCAGCAGTTGGGTAAATTCCCGTTGTATGGTCAACAAAGTAGGTGTCAAAGCCACACTCCTTAATTTGCTCAGGGGTCAGGTTTTTTGTGAGCTGATAAATTATGGCAGAAACCATTTCAATATGGCTAAGCTCCTCAACTCCTATATCGGTTAGAATTCCCGTAATTTGAGGGTATGGCATTGCTATTCTCTGTGTGAGATAGCGAAGCGAGGCGCCAACCTCACCGTCGGGACCGCCTATTTGGCTTATGATTATACTTGCGTATTTTGGGTTGGGATTTTTGATGTTTACGGGATATTGAAGCTTTTTCTCGTATTGAAACATTATTCTACCTCCTCATTTTGCCAAGGCCAAGGTCCCTTGGTCCATTGCCACGACTTTTCATCGCCACCAAGCCTTATTTTACCATAGTGAGCCTCGTATTCAGCAATAGCGCGCTCCTCGAGCCTTTTGTACTTATTATAGAATTCAAGCGCCTCTTTTGACTCTGGGTACGCATCAAGGTACAGAAGTGCGTCGTAAACGGCAAAGGAATAGACTTGAATTTGCTTCATTAGCCTTTGACGGCTTGGAATATTATTCATCATCTCATTCTACCTCCGTTTGCTCCTCTACAGCCATTATTCATTGTACAGCCAGACATTTGGAAGGGCTTATCAAGCTCCTCAAAGATTGTTCCGTTAACGAGTGCAATCTCGGGGTCGTAGATGCTTCTCCATTTCTGTATTGGTGCATATACCATAGCAAGTGAGCGCGTGCTATCGCTTGGTTGAGTTGGCTGAGGGGCTGATGGTCTTAACCCGCCTGCCTCACTATTACAAGCGCTATAGCGAGGCGCTGGGCCTCTTAAAAACTTTGAAAATTGGTCAAAATCTGCATTGTATGAGCCATTTGGTTCTCTGTGCATTTTTGTTTTTCTCCTTTCGAGCACATTTTAGATATGCTCAATACAGAATATGCTATTTTTCGCCATAGGTTGACAAAAAAAGAGGCACGGGATTTATTTTCCCGTGTCTGCTCATCTTCATTTGAATATAAATTTATGCATATGTCGCTTTACGCTCACATTATCGGGGATTATTGGCATATGAGCCCTGCTATCTCCGTGGAAGGATATATAGCTTGTGTGCGAAAGGTCGTAGGTTAAATATGAGTAATAGCCATCGCCATACGAGCCAAAGACAACAACATCCGCGCCCCTTACAAGTCTTTCGGGTCTATCACTAAAAATGTCGTGGGCGCTTGAGCCAAGGTAGGTAAAGCCTGCGTTATTTGCATTCACCTTAAGCAGTACGCATCTTTTTGAACCCGATGAAAGAGGTGCTATGGTGCAAAAATCGACACTTGTCGCGCCAAAATCATATTTTTCGGGGATTTGCTCAAGAGCTACGCCTCGCGACTCAAGAATGGCTGAGGCTTGAGAATAAATCTCTTTTTCCTCGTTTGAGATGGGCTCGGGCAGAAGCATTTTTCTCACAAGCGTCCGCTTAGTTACATTGTCTATTGCATCGAGCATATATGAGCTATAATCGGTAAGGGCATAGACCTCAATGTCTGCATAGCCGAGCTTAAATGCGTATTCTACACCGAGGTTAGTGCTTGTACGGCTTGGGCGTGATGCCTCAATTATCATAACCTCGTTTTCGCTTTCGACAGCTATTATATCGCGTATTTCTGCATCGTAGCTTGAAATAGCGATTGTGTTTGAGCGATATACAGAGGTTGCAATGCTTGAAGCAACAAAAACAAACACACCTGTGGCTAAAATTGTTGCAATATACTTAAAGTATCTTTTACTCATAGCAAGGGCGAGCACCATTGCCAACAGGACAATTCCTATGCCGATGTACTGTGCTATTCCATCAAAGGAAAGGGTTAGAAAATCAGCCTTAGATATAGACCCTATAAGAAGCAGGCTTAATTTTGTTATAAGCTCAGCGGGAATTATAACTATGTAAGAAAGATATGGTATATAGCCTATTAGCAATATAAATGGTGCTATATATAAAAGAACAGTTAGCAGTGGAACAAAAATTATATTAAAGATAGGGGCAAATATCGACACATAGTCGA
>JAFTIV010000088.1 GCA_017456685.1 Clostridia bacterium
AATAGCCCTCTTCAAAAAGCTCCTTCCAAAGTGAAATGAGCCCCTCGTGCAAAAAATTAACAGTCTGCGCGCTTGTAGCCTTAATTTTTACGCCTGTTCTCCTTTCGATGTCCTTGAACACCTCAACGCTTTTCTTGGTGGATTCATAGTAGCACCCATCGTCAAAAACGAAGGTGAAGCCTGCCTTTGCGTTGTTTAAATATTTTGCAACTGAAATTTTCATATATACCTCTTAATTTGCTCCGCTCGGCAAGGAAAAATGCTTCTCAAGCCTGCTTAGCTCTCTTTGATTTCTAACTATGATTGTCTTTTTTTCGTGACCCTGTATCATTTTTTTGTACTTTTCACGGCGCTTCTTGCTTCTGCCCGTCCAAACGAGCCACCAAAAGAACTCGCGATTTATGCGCTCCTCACAGCCCTCTGTAATTGACGGACGGCTCTTGCCCTTGTATGCCCTTTTGCGCCTTATAGCGCGCGCAAGACAAGAAAAACGGTTAAAGCTCATAAAAATTATCAAATCCGCCTCAGCCATTCTGCGCTCGGGCTCAAGGGAGCTATATGTACCATCAATCACCCAGCGCTCGTTTTTGTCAAGAAAGTCCTTGACGATTTTGTCGCGCTCGGCTCTTTCGCGCTCCTGCCAGCCACTTAGCCAATGTGCCCTATCAATATGCAGAACCTCTGCGTTCATTTTCGCACCGAACTTGCGCGCAAGAGTGCTTTTGCCCGAGCCTGCATAGCCAATTATCGCTACACGGTCAAGGCTTTTTGAAATTTCGGGAATTTTCATTATTCGCTAACCCTTTTAAGAGAGTCGCTTATCGTCACGCTCTCGTTTCCAAGAGGGTCCTTTTTGGGCTTGTCGGTGCTATGAACAGGACAGCCAGCCCCGCCAACACAGCCACCTACGCAAGCCATGCCCTCGATAAAGTTTGCATCAAGCTTGCCATATTTCATCTTGACAAGCGCGCTTACGCATTGCTCTATTCCGTTGCACGAGATGCTCTTAAGCTCAAAGAACTCATTATCTCCGTGCTCGCAAATGCCCTCACGCACCGCATCGGCAAGTCCGCCACAGCGCGCAAAGTTTCTGCCAAAGACAGAGGCGCCCATTGTGCTCTCCTCATTAAAGACGGTTATATCAATATCACGGCTTCCAAATAGCGCCTGAAGCTCCTCAAAGGTGATTACGCTATCAACAAAATCGCGAACCTCCTTCTTTTGAAATTCAAGCTTTTTAGCGGTACAGGGACCGATGAATACAAATTTAGAGCTCGGCTCTCTCTGCTTAAGAAGCTTACAAATTGCAGCCATTGGAGAAAGGGTCTGTGAAAGGTGCGGAATTAGCTCGGGGAATTGCTTCTCTACATGCGAAAGGAATGCAGGACAGCACGAGCTAATCAGCGTGCCCTTAGAAACAAGCTCACGAGATTCCTCGTCAGCGACAATATCAGCGCCGAGCGCAGCCTCGACAACCTCGCTAAAGCCGAGCGCCTTAATTCCTGCTATTACCTGACCCTGTGTCGCATAAGCGAACTGTGACGAGATTGACGGAGCAATTACGGCATACACCTTATAATTTTTTCCGCCATCGCTTTCCTTTATCATATTGATAACATCGCAAATGAAGCTCTTGTCAGAGATTGCGCCCCACGGACAATGGTAAACGCAGTTTCCGCAGGCAATACAGGTTGAATTATCAATCTTTGCCTCCTTAGTTTCACCGCCTGCATAGATTGCCCTTATCTTACAAGCCTTCTCGCAGGGGCGCGTGCGGTGAGTTATTGCGCCATATGGGCACACGCGCGAGCATTGACCGCACTCAACGCATTTTGATTTATCTATTCGTGCAATATGGCTTTTCTCGTCAAAGGAAATTGCGCCAAACTTGCACACATACTCGCAGTTGTGAGCAAGACAGCCACGACACGCCTCGCCAACCTCGTAGCCTCCCGCAGGACACTCGTCACAGGCGATGCCGATAACCTCTATTACATTTGGATTGTTCCTGTCGCCACCCATTGCCATCTTAATTCTCTCCTCGAGAATTGCGCGCTCCTTGTAAATACAGCAACGAATTGACGGAGTGCTTCCAGGGGCGATTTCCTTAGGAATATCAAGGATTGTGTCAAGAAGCGTACCGTCCCATGTACGACGGGCAACCTCCTTTAGTACCTTATATTTAAGATACTGCACCTCAGTATCAAATTTTCGATTTTCTTGCTTCATAAAGACCTCTTTCAAAAGCCAAGGGCTTGCCTTATCAATTAAGCATTTGTTATAATATTATTCTATCATATATAAATACAAAGGTCAATAAAAAATATGACTTTAAATTAAAGTTTAAATTGCACACCAAGCTCAAGCTGAGTGTGATAGCACAGCTCGCTAATAAGAGCCGTTGGCGCCACAAAGCCATCGCAAATCCATTTTGATATAATTGAGCGAAGCGCGCCCTTAAATGCCTCAAGCTCGTACTCTGCGCGCTCGTCCTCACTCTTACCTGCAAAGATGTCGTCAAGCACCCTTATTGTCATAAATTCACCATTTGTGATTAGCATAAGCGTCTCAAGAACCTCCTTGTAGCCCTCAAGATAAGAAAACAAATCGTTATACCACAAAAGTGGCTCCTCTCTGTATTTCTCGTCGCCAAGGGAGCGAGTTAGCGCATCAAGTATTTCGGCAACGGGGATTTTTATTATATCCTCAACCGAGGTATAGTGCCTATAAAATGCAGTTCTTGACACACCCGCCTGCGCGACAAGCTCGCTTACGCTGATTTTGTCAAAGGGCTTTTTCTTAACAATGCGCAAAAGAGCGCCAAGAAGGCTCTCTCGTGTTATTTTTTTGGCTTCCTCGTTTGATAAATGAAGCGCCTCAAGGCTTTGAGCGCTTTTGCTTTTTGCCATTTCATTAACCTCGTGTTTACATTTTTTTAAAATTTGTCAACTGCGAAGGCGGATTTGTTGACAAAAATCGACTTTAGTGTTACAATTGTAACACCATCTTGATTGTAGCACGCATTCAAGAAAAAGTCAATAAGGAGAAAAATATGAAGCATTACATTTTGTACAACCCTCACGCAGGCAAAGCAAACAACGCTGAGGCGCTTAGCTCACTTGCGCTTATGTTCGAGGAAGCAGAGCTTATAGATATGACCGAGATTAGTGACTATACTGTATTTTTCGGCGGTATTGATAAAAGCGATGCTATTGTTATCTGTGGCGGTGACGGAACGCTTAACCGCTTTGTAAACGACACGGAAGGGATAAAAATCAAAAATGAAATTTTTTATTATGCAAACGGAACGGGAAATGATTTTCTAAAGGATGTCAAGGCAGGAAGCCTTGAGAGCGTGTTTAGCATAACAAAATATCTTGAAGGCTTGCCCTCCGTTGAAATAAACGGCAAGACAACTAAGTTTATAAATGGCGTAGGCTATGGAATTGACGGCTATTGCTGTGAGGTTGGTGATGAGCTTCGCGCTCAGGGCAAGAGGGTAAATTATAGCTCGATTGCAATTAAGGGCTTACTCTTTCACTATAAGCCAACTAAGGCAAGGGTAAGCGTTGACGGCAAGGCTTACGAATTTGATAAGGTCTGGATTGCGCCCACTATGAACGGACGATACTACGGTGGTGGTATGATGCCTGCCCCTGCGCAAAAAAGAAACAGCGGTGAGCTTACCCTTATGGTGTGGCACGGCTCAGGCAAGCTCTCAACCCTTATGGCATTCCCCTCGCTCTTTAAGGGTGAGCATTTAAAGCACGATAAAATGATTACTCTGCTAACGGGTAAGGAAATCACAGTTGAGTTCGACTCGCCACGCGCCCTTCAAATCGACGGGGAAACCGTGCTTAATGTCAGCTCCTATACCGCTCGCGCACACGCCCTTACACCTGTTATGGAATAAAGAAAAAGGAAGCATTTTGCTTCCTTTTTTATATTTGGTGAAATCCATACTTCGTATGGTTGAAATCCACGCGGTGCGTGGTTGAAATCGAGGCAGAGCCTCGTTGAAATGAAAGCCGTCTAACTCAAGTCCAAAAAGCGAACCTTTTTGGATTTCACCGCGAAGCGATTTCATCTGCAAAGCAGATTTCAACCGTCGCAAGACGGATTTCATTGCGGAGCTTTGCTCTGCCAGCAACGCCCGCTCCGTTCTAAGGGTGAAGAAGCAAGTTAGACAAGGCGCACTCCTGCGAACCCCCAAACCTCATTCTTCGCTTCGGGGAACCCCAGCGCAGAGGAAAGCCGACGGCGTATATGGCATACGCCGAGGTTGCCATCGAGGAGCAACGATGTATAACGATGCTTATTCGCCCTTAGATTGATTGAAGAGCCAGTTAGTGTTAGCCCTATTCTGCGCAACAGGCGTCCAAATAAGGTGTCCGCCACTCATTAGGGTGAAGGAGATTTTTTCTTCCTTGCCGGCGCTTGCACAGGCTTGCTTTATTGCATCTACCATTGCTTTTGTTCCTTGTGGGGGAACGGTTGGGTCGGTTGAGCCGTGGAAGGTCCTTATAGGAAGGTCTGTGAGCTTTTCTGCCATAGCAACATCGGCTCCGCCACAAATAGGCATAACCGCTGCAAAGAGCTCGGTGTGGCGCATTGCCAAATCCCAAGTGCCAAAGCCACCCATTGAAAGTCCTATTCCGTAGTAGCGCGACTTGTCAGTTGAAAGCTCCTTTTCAAGCTCATAAAGAAGCTCGACAACCGCCTTTAGTTCGTTGCTTTCCTTGACTGTCTCTGTGCTATAGTTTCCCTTGTTCCAAGGGGTGTCAACCCATTGATTATTGTCGGGGCATTGAGGCGCGATTATGATTGATTCGTGATATGGGTTTTCCTTGATTGAGAACAGGTAAGGAAGCATATTTGAAAGGTGCGAGCCGTTGTCGCTTCCGCGCTCTCCTGCTCCGTGAAGGAATATAATAACGGGGTATTGCTTGCTCGGGTCGTAGCTTGAGGGCACATAGAGACGATATTTAAGATTTGTTTTATCGCTCGCAACAAACTCTCTTGCCTCAAAGACCTGCAAGAGCCCCTCAAGGTCGTAAATGCCCTCGGGTCTTGTTCCCTTAACATAGAGAG
>JAFTIV010000089.1 GCA_017456685.1 Clostridia bacterium
GAGAATGTAAAGCCAAAGCCCGAGACAGAGGGTAAGCGCGGATATGTATGCAAAATCTGCGGTTATATCTACGAGGGTGATGAGCTTCCAGAGGACTTCATCTGCCCACTTTGCAAGCACGGAGTGGCGGATTTTGAACCTATACAATAATTTATAAAGAGAGGATTTTTATTATGAGTAAGTATGTATGCACAGTATGCGGTTGGGAATATGACGAGGAGCTTGGCGACCCAGAAAATGGCATCGCTCCAGGCACTAAGTTTGAGGATCTCGATGACGATTTTGCTTGCCCACTTTGCGGTGTTGGCAAGGACGACTTCGAAAAAGAGGACTAATTAGCAAAAAGAAAAAACCGAAGCAATCGCTTCGGTTTTTCTTTTTAAATTACTTTGACTCAATAGCGGTCAAAATCTTCTTAAGAAGGTCCTCTGTGGTTGGATTAGCTTCTCTTTCAAGGCGAGCCTTTTCCTCAGCCTCAGCCTTTGCCTTAGCCTCGTCCTCTGCCTTCTTTGCGAAGTAAGCGTCAACTGCTTCCTTGTCGCTAAGCTTAATGCCCTGAGCCTTCATTGCCTTCTTGTCTTCCTTAGAATACTTACCTGGCTTAAGAGCCTTACCGTCCTTAACATTGTTGATTACTCTAACAATACAGAAGAGAACGAATGCGATAAGAATGAAGTTGATGATTGCGTTGATGAGTGAGCCCCAGTCGATGTAGATTGAGTTTGCAAGGTCGATTTCTGTTGTGAATGCACCCTCAATTGCGTTTCCGTCAGCATCAAGCTGTGGAAGGTATGCGGTCTTAAGGAAGGTAAACATCTCGGTAAGAGCATCCTTGCCAAGAATAAGTGCAAGCACCCAGTTGATGATTGGCTTAAGCACAAAATTGCTAAGTCCGTTTACGATTGCGGTGAACGCACCACCGACAATAACGCCGACAGCCATATCAAGAACATTTCCGCGAGTGATGAATTTTTTAAATTCAGCAAAAAACTTTTTCATTTTATAACTCCTTTTTTTATTTTTTACAACAAAATTATACACCTATTGACGACTTTTGTCAATAGTTTATTTTTGCCTCGCTACGAGAGTGCCCTCGTATTCGCTTAGAAAGTCCTCGGCGGTTTTTTCCATTTTCACGCACAGAGCATCGCCCTTAAAGGCGAATATCATTCTTGCGTTGCCAAGATAGCGGTCTATGATTTGAGTATAGATAAAGAGCTGTCTATCATCGAGCCACGCGCCTGAGGTGGCACACTTATACATAAAGCCGTCGCTCGTCCTCTCTCCGCCTACCTCGTTTGAATAGCCAAGCTGAGGGAAGTGTGAGAATTCGTTATGATTTATACCAAACACAAGCTCCTTTTTGCCCTGCTCGTTTATGTAGTGCAAAACGCCCTTATTATCGGTTATTTCAAGCCTAAGCTCGGTTATTCCCATAGGATTTGGCTCACACACATAGGTCTTACCATTTATTTTGTCAGCAACGGGCGAGGATTTTTCACCCTTAACCGCGAAAAGCTCAAGGCTATTACAAACAGAGCTTAGCTTCTTTGCCTGCTCGGGATTTTCCGCCAAGGGAGTGTCGCTAATTCTATCAACTATAAGGTCGAAAAATGAGTTTATTATGTACTCTCTTCCAAGCTCACCATCGCCCTGACAGTCAGCCGTGCAGGTGAATATAAGGTCCTTTTCGGGCAAGCATACGGTTAGCTGATTTCCCATTCCTACAAAGGCAAAGCCGTTTTGCTCGGTGCGCCAAATTTGATAGCCGTAGCCGTGATAGAATGCCCCTGGGCGCTGGTCCTTGTTATTGTTGACCTGCTTGCGCGTTGCCTCACGCACATATTCCTCGCTGATAAGCGCTTTGCCCTGCCATTTTCCGCCATTTAAAAGCAGGCGGGCAAAGGAAAGCATATCTCTTGTGGTGCAAAGGAGTGCAGAGTCGCCCCAGCTATCTCCCGTGCGCGCCTTAAGAATGGTTGCGGTCTTAAATGTGCCAAGGTGTGTGAATATTTTCTCGTTTAGGAACTCAAACAGGCTCTTTCCTGTTATGCGCTCAACAAGCGTTGAGAGCACCTGCGAGCCTGAGCTATCATATTCCCAGTATGTACCCGATGGACGGGTTTTGTTTCTTTTTGCGTTGAAGTAAAGCTCTGCTCTATTTTGAATTTCGTGTGTAAACCACGGGGGACAGCCCCCGATGGTACACATTGTGAGCATATCTCTAATCGTTTGATTTTTTAGATATTCGTTGAGGGGTGTGTAAATTATGTCCTTAAAATAGTCCACAATTTTGTCATCGAGCGATAGCCTTCCCTCGTCTATTAAAATTCCTATTGCAATAGATACATAGCTCTTTGTTTGAGAATACATACGATGTAGTGAGTCCTTGTTATAGGGCGCCCAATAGCACTCACAAAATATATTCTCTCCCTTCATTATTGCAAGTGAATGCATAGGAACCTTTCGCTTTTCAAGCTTTTCTATATATTCAGCGACATGCTCGCTCTTAATTCCTGCGCTCTCTGGTGTAATTTTATCAAATAGCATATAGTCTCCTTTTTATTTGAAGCGATAATATGAGCCACCTGCTGAGAATAGCATTACATCGTCGCCTATTTGTCTTGTGCTGTAAGCTTCTCCACCGCTTTTAATTAGCTCGCCAATTGAGTTAAAGTACTTATATGTACCTATTCCCGATGATATTACAAAATAGTTATCTGCCACCTCGTGAACTGTGTCGTATGGGCTAAGCTCAAGCCTTTTGAGCCCTGTCTTTGCGCTATAGAGGTAATATTCGTATTTTGCGCCTATTCCTGTTGAGATTTGCTTAAGAAGCAACGCATAGGAGTCCGCGCTTCCAACGAGTGAATAGCCCTCCTTATTCAAATCGAGCTTAAGCTTTAGGTCATAGGTGTAAATTTTTTCATCAAAGATTATATAGCCCTCGTGAAGAGCATCAGCCTTAATTGCGCCTGTAAGCTCTCCAAGGCTTTCGCCCTTCTCGTTAAGAAGGAAGGACTGTCCCTGCTTATTTGTTGCCACAAGGCGGTTATCAGCAACGAGCTCAAGCGCGCCCTTTTGCGAGATTATATTCTCGTCAAGGTATTTTTTAACCCTTCCGTTCTTTTTGAGCCATACGGTTCTTGGGTTATTAAAGTCAACGCATCTATCCTCAATCTCATAAATTTCAGCCACATTGTCGGGCTTTGTATAGACGCTTGAATATTCCTTATTTACAATTCCGTTTTCCACATCAATAACAATATGCTTGAGATTTACACTCTTTACCTTGTCCTTTTTGACCTTCAAAATAAGGCTTTCGAGCTTATATTTCTTACCCTCAAGCAAAATATCGTATGATCTTGCATCATCGCTCTGCTGAATTGTATATTGAATAAGCACATTGCCATCATTCATAATATTGCACCAAAATGAGGTTGCGCTCGATGGGGCATTATATGACGCAACAGGCTCATACTTGTCATCATAGACCTGTACATTGCTTTTGTTTATTACATAGTTATATTTATCGCTTATGTAATCGCACTCTGGAATTGGCGAGGCAAGAGGCGAGCGCTCGAAGGCGAGCGAGGCATTATTTCCGTCAATTTTAAATGCCTTATTATTAAACACGACAAGGTTATTTACAAGCGTTGGCTCAATGTTCCTTTCTCCTGTGTAGCTTGCAATTGCATCTCCCTCTCCGTCGTACAGAGTAAGCTCATAGGTCGGTGTAACAGAGCCGAATACATTCACAACCGATTTTACAAGGAAAACCGCACCATCCGCCATTGGAGGCTCATAAAGAGACACAGAATAGTCCTTACCTGTGGTGCTGTCAACCTCATAAAGGGTCTTGCCTGTGCTTACATTTACGACCACAGTAGGCATGCTTACCACAGGGCCAGAATTACCAAAAACTGCGATGCTGTCCTTTAGCTCAATAAGCACTCTTCCCTTAGCCACGCCAATTTCAGTCAGCTCATCATAAGCATGGGCCTCTTTATACTCCATATTATATATTTTCTTGGGCTTAGGTGCGCACGACACGAGTGCAACGCATATCATTGCCACAAGAGCTATTAAAAGCAAAAATTTCCTTTTCATTTGTTTTCCTCCTCAGCTTGCTTAAGCTGTATTCATTATAGCAAAATTCGATGCGCTTGTCAATGATATTGATAATACGCGCAAAATAAACTATATTTTCGCGTTTTTATTGACGAAAGGGATTTTTTGTGTTATACTTTTGCCAGAGAAAATAAAAAAAGCAGGTCAAAGACCTGCCCTGGAGCTGATGATGAGATTTGAACTCATGACCTGCTGATTACGAGTCAGCTGCACTACCCCTATGCTACACCAGCGCGTATTTTATTTTACTACACCTACTAATTTTTGTCAAGAGGTTTTAATCGAAAATGAATTTATGTAATGTAAAAACAGTAAAAAGCCTTTTGGCAAAATATTCCACCGACACTAAAAAGGGCTTTGGGCAAAATTTCCTTATAAACCCATCTGTGCCATTTGATATCGCAGAGGAAAGCATCGCTTATCACTCAAGCGCCTGCAGTGGTAGGAGCTGTGTGCTTGAAATTGGTCCTGGTGTTGGAGCGCTGGCGTATGAGCTTTGTCAGCGCTACGATAAGGTCGTGGCGGTTGAGATTGACCGTACGCTCATCCCCCTGCTTAACGAGGCTATGGGTGAGTTTGACAACTTCACTCTTGTAAATGAGGATTTTTTGAAGCTCAGCCTTGATGATTTTTTAAACGAGCATTTTGGAAATGAGCGCGTATCCGTGTGCGCTAATTTGCCTTATTATATTACCACACCTATCATTATGAAGCTTCTTGAGGAGGCTAAGGGGAGAATTGCGTCAATCACGGTAATGGTTCAAAGAGAGGTTGCAAAAAGGCTTTGTGCTACCTCTAAGGATAGTGAGTATGGCGCGATTACCGCCTCTGTTAATTATTATGGCAGAGTAACTGAGCTTTTTGATGTTATGCCAGAGAGCTTTTTGCCACCACCGAGCGTTGTTTCTACTGTGATTAGAATAGAGCTTTTTGATAGCTGTCCGTATGATGTACGCGATGAAAAAACGCTCTTTGATGTAATTGCAGGTGCATTTGCTCAACGCAGAAAAACGCTTTTGAATTCTCTTTCCTCGTCTATTGGCTGGGCTACTAAGCAACAAATTGCCGAGGCAATTGAGGGCTGTGGCTTCGACATAGGAATTCGCGGTGAAAGGCTTTCTATTGACGATTTTTGCGCCCTTGCAAATTCTCTTTACGAGGTAAGGGCAAAATGATATTTTTAGGGACTATTGTAAACTCTGCGCTCATTATTGTCGGTGGTATCTTGGGCGTGCTTCTCACTGGTCTTTTCGCCAAGAGCAAGCGACTTTTAGCAATACCCGATGCACTTATGAGGGCGGTTGGGCTTTGTGTTATTTACATAGGAATTTCGGGAGTTATTAACCATCTTCCCGTGGCGAGCGCGTCGTTTGGCGATTTTGCGCTTCTTATTATGATAGGCTGTATTGCTGTTGGCACACTAATTGGCGAGCTTATTGATATTGACAAATGGATTAACCGTCTTGGTAAGGCTATTGAGACAAGGGTGAGCAAGCCAAGGCTTGATGAGAACGGAAACGAAATAGCAAGCGAAAAGGGCATTGCAAAAGGCTTTGTTTCCGCAACTATTCTCTTTTGCGTTGGTGCTATGGCAATTACGGGCTCGATTGAAAGTGGATTTACAATGGGAGAGTCACAGGGCACGCTTTTTGCAAAGAGCGCGCTTGACTTTGTAAGCTCCGTTGTTTTTGGTGCAACGCTTGGAATTGGTACAATTTTGTCATCAATCTCGGTGTTTATTTATCAAGGCGCAATTGAGCTTCTTGCAATCTTTTTAGGAGATTTTCTCCACGCATCAGTCGTTGCTGAGATGAGCGCAACTGGCTCGCTTCTTATCTTTGCAATCGGTCTTAATATGATAGGAGTTACAAAAATCAAGGTGGCAAATATGCTTCCCGCTATTTTCCTACCGCTTTTTGCTTGTATATTTGTTTAAAAGGAATTCAAAATGGAGATTTTAAGGAAAATACTCTTTCGAATAACGCACATAGGGCTATGGCTAACCGTCCTTGGAATTTTGGTGTCCGCTGTGCTCGTTTTCGTTACGATTGTATTTAATGTAAGCACGGGCTTGCACATTTTTACTGCAATTCTCGTTGTGTTTACTGTAATAAATATTCTTGTGCCTCTGCCCGACCATGTTTACAAGGTAAAGGCGATTATCCACAAGAACAAAATCGCGACAAGATATGTTTACGATTATGAGTATCGCTCTAATATCGTTATGCAAATCGGCTTTCTTGGAAACACCGCTTATGCACTTATAAACCTTTTCCTTGGTCTTATTACAAGGCAGGTATGGTTTGTGTCAATCGGTGTATTCTACACGATTTTCGGCTTTCTTAAGTTTGCGCTTCTTGTAAAGCAGGCTCACCTTCTAAAGAGCGAGAACATGAGAGAGCGCAAGGCTACCGCGCTTAGGGTTTGGCGCTTCTTTGGCGCTTCAATGTTTATAATAACAATCCCTACCACAATTATGGTAGCGCAAATGATTTATAACAACAAAAGCTATTACTACGGCCCTATTATAACCTTCGGCTACTTCATCTACACCTCGATTTATCTTATCGCGGCAATAGTTAAGGTATTTCAGGCAAGAATGAGAAGAAACCCTATTTTTACCGCATATTCGAATATGAGCTTCTGCGGTGCGCTTATGTCGGTGCTTGCCCTACAGACTGCGCTCATAAATGTATTTGGGCTAAATGACTCCTTGCGTCGCACGATAAATACCTTTACAGGGGCGCTTGTAATTGCGATTTTCTATGCAATCTCAATTGTGGTTATTGTCAGCACGACAATTCAGCTAAGAAGGAATTATCCTGAGCTTAGTACATACTCAAAGCACAAGGAATACAAGGCACACTCGGGCTCGATATTCGACAGAACGCTTGAGTACGATACGCTTTCATATACGGGCTCAAGAATAGACAATTCCTAAAAAACGGACACAGGTGTGTCCGTTTTTTATATATTTTTAAAAATTTCAAGGCCTGAGCGCTTAAGAATTTTGCTTATTATTTTCGGTCCTATATTTGGGAAAAGCTTATATGCAAAATTCATAAGGTGGGCATCTGCCCCGACTATTACTCGAGACCTGCGCTTTCTTAGCCTCTTTAGGATTTTCAAGGCGGTTTTGCGTGGGTCTGCGCTAACCTTGGAGATTAAGCGCATATCAGCTTCGCTTGGGGCTTGCGCCCTCATAATGTCCGTTTTAACAAAGCCATTCATAACGCTTGCTACATAAATTTGCTTATTTTCTCTTGCAAAGCACTCAAAATAGGCGCGCGAGGCGCTTTTTGAGGCACAATAGGCGCTAACACCCGCAAATGGGCAAAGCGCGCTTGAGCTTGAAAAGCTAATTACCGCACCCTGTGTGGATTTTTTTATGCTTGGAAGCAATGCCTCGGTAGCATAAAGCTGAGCATCAAAATTGATTTTCATAGCCTCAAGCGCTTGTGCAGAGGTACTGTTTTCAACCGATGCGAATTTAGGCAAGGCACCTGCACAATTGATTAGCGCATCTACAATTATTCCGTCGTCATCAAGCCTCTTAGCAAGCATCTCCCACTCGCCCTTGCTTGTCGCATCAAAGGGGCAAGGAATAACGCCCTCGCCAAGCTCGTCTTTAAGCTCAAGAAGCAGAGCCTCGCGTCTTGCAATCGCATATACCCTGCATGAGTATTTTGTGACAAGAAGTGTCGCTAATTGCCGTCCTATTCCGCTTGAAGCGCCAGTTAAAACGACTGTTTTGTTTTCGAATTTATATTTCATAATTTTAAAGAAAACCGCACTATCTCAAAATGGTGCGGTTTTGTATTTATTTCCTCTTATCTTTGAACGCGTCCGCTTCCGCCACCCTTGATAAGACCCTCAACCTCCTTAACGGATACGAGGTTGTAGTCACCAAGAATTGTGTGCTTGAGGCAGGATGCTGCAACTGCGAATTCAATTACATCCTGAGGTGCCTTGTCCATAAGTGAAGCATAGATAAGACCACCACCGAAGGAGTCTCCACCGCCAACACGGTCAACGATATGTATATCGTATGAGCGAGAGAAGTAGTACTCGCTTGTCTTAGCATCATAGAGCATAGCTGCCCATTTATTGTCGTTTGCAGATATGCTTGTGCGAAGAGTAATTGCTACTCTCTTAAAGCCAAAGCGCTCGCTTAGCTGCTTTGCAACGCTCTTATAGCCATCGTGATTTACAACGCCTGCATCAACATCTGTGTTTTCAGCCTTGATGCCGAACACCTTCTCTGCATCCTCCTCGTTAGCGATACAAACATCAACAAGCTTCATAAGCTCGCCCATTGTTTTACCCGCCTGCTCACTTGTCCAAAGGTTCTTTCTAAAGTTGAGGTCACAGCTTGTGGTAATGCCCTTTTCACGGCACACCTTAAGTGCGTCCATACAGATTTCGGGAAGCTCACCACCAAGAGCTGGGGTAATTCCTGTAAAGTGGAACCAGTCTGCTCCCTCGAGAATTTTATTCCAATCAAAATCAGCGCGCTTTGCAAGTGCGATTGCAGAATATGCACGGTCGTAGATAACCTTCGAGGGACGCTGTGATGCGCCTGTTTCAAGGTAATATATACCTACTCTATCGCCACCTCTTACAATGTCGCCTGTATCAACGCCGTAGCGTCTAAGTGAGTTTACCGCAGCCTGACCGATTTCGTGAGCTGGAAGCTTTGTAACATAAGATGCCTCAATACCATAATTAGCCAAGGAAACGGCAACATTTGCCTCTCCTCCGCCATAGGTAGCACCGAAGGTATCTGTCTGCACAAATCTTGTGTAGCCTGCGGGATTAAGTCTAAGCATTATTTCGCCAAAGCATACTGTTTTCATAAATATTACTTCCTTTTTAAATTTTTATTACATAAATATTTTACAATAATTCTACATATTAGTCAAGTGCTTTGCTTGTATTTTTCGTGATAAAATAGGTATTGCTGAGCAATTCCTGCGTTTTTTCCAAGCGCTATATAGTCAAAGCCCTCTGGAAAATATTTGTCAAGCGTTCTTTTTATATGAACATCTATAGGAAACGCCTCTGTTTTTCCAAAGCCGAAAAGAAGTGCGCACGAGGCAACCTTAAGTCCAATGCCCTTAATTTGGCAAAGGTGGGACACACAGCTTTCAAAATCGGGCTCATTCATTAGATATTCGATTTTGGCATCTCCGCTTATAAGCTTGTCGCAGGCATCTCTTATGTATTTTGCGCGGAAGCCCATTTTAAGCTCAAAAAGCTCCTCTACGCTTGCCTTAGCAAGCTCGTCAAGCTCTGGAAAGGCATAGTAGGTCTTGTTCATAAACGAGATAGGCTTGCCGTATTTTTCGCAAATTGCGGAAACTATTTTTTTAATCCTTGGAATGTTATTGTTTTGAGAAATGATAAACGAAATTATGCACTCCCAAGGGCCTTGGGCAAGAATTCGAATTCCGCTTCCGTACTCAATTGCCTCCTTCATATGAGGCGAGGTGATTGTCGAGGTAATATCGCTGTTTATCTTATCGTAATCGACATCTAAGCATAGATATTTTTTCCAAATCGTTAGATAATCGTCAAGAGTTGAGTTGTAGATTATAAGCTCGTTTTCATGATTTTGTGCAAACACAACATAGCGCCCGTGCGCGACACCGCCAAATTCGAATTTGTTACCAAAGAGCGAAAGTGGCTCAAAGCGGAAGCATTGACCACAGTCGAAGGTTTTAAATAGGCTTATTTTTGGCGTGTGCTCTATATGAACGGCACTTATTCCATTTGCTGTAAATTCCTTGATTTTTTCCATTTAGATTTTGCCCCCTAAGATTAGAAGCCCAAGCACGCATATTACAGCTACCATAAGACAGCCGATAATCAAAAGTGCCTTTACATCGCCTTTCTTCTTCTCTGCCTTGTCAAGCAGGTGCGCGTGACGCATAGCATTAACTACAGGCTTATAAAGAAGCATAGCGAGTGCGGCGTTGAGTGAGCCCTTTACAAGATTAAAGGGCAAGAAAACGGTTGGTAGCATTTTTGCGACCATTTCTCTTGTTGTACCCACCATATAAAGTGGGGTTATTAGATAGTTCCAAAGCATCATTGCGACGCACATTGACAAAACGCCAACGCAAAGTCCTATTATTGCGCGTGGGAAGGTGCGCTTTCTTTGATAAATTACAACAGCAGGCACTACAAAAAAGCCTGTCGATATAATGTTCATAGCAAATCCTATAGGGCCTGTTGCACTTATTGTAATAAGCTCAAGAAGTGAGGTGATTACAGAGATTATAATTGCGGAAACAGGTCCTAAGATAAAGCCCGCGATTACGATGATTATATCCTTTGGGTCGTAATCAAGAAAGCCCGCAACCTTTAGGGGGATAAGTCCGCCAAGCCAACTCATAATAAATGCAAGCGCAGAAAACATTCCTATCATTACTATTTTTCGCGTGTCGATTTTTTTCATATTACTCCTTCAATCCTCGAACAAAAAATCGCCCCTTAGGGCGATGAAAGCAATATGCACCTATGTGCAAATCCTCTTTCATTCAGACTTTACTGCCGGTTTTGGAATTTAACCAAATCTGCTTTCGCTCGCGGACTTTACCGCCGATCGGGAATTTCACCCTGCCCTGAAGATTTCTACATTTAATTTTATATTAAAATTATATTCTCATTTTTACCTTTTGTCAAGCCTTTCTAAAAAAATACAAAAAATCTCAAAAAAATTACTAATTTTCTATTGATATTTAAAATACCTTGTGCTAAAATATTTCTATCAAAAAAAGACAAGCACAGAACGAATATAGGAGGTAAAAATATGAGTTCTAATGTAAGACCCGAATCAATGGAGCGTATCACTACTCCCGAGCTTGCTAATGCGTTTATCAACGAGCAGGTGAAGGAAATTCAAGCACAGGTTGGAAATAAGAAGGTGCTTCTCGCCCTCTCGGGTGGAGTTGACTCAAGCGTTGTCGCTGCTCTTCTTATAAAGGCTATTGGCCGTCAGCTCGTTTGTGTGCATGTAAATCACGGACTTATGCGCAAGGGCGAGAGCGAGCAGGTTATCGAGGTGTTTGGTAAGCAGCTCGATGCAAATCTCGTTTACATTGATGCAACTGACCGCTATCTTGACAAGCTTGCAGGTGTTAGTGACCCTGAGAGAAAGAGAAAGATAATCGGCGAGGAATTTATTCGTATTTTTGAGGAGGAGGCAAGAAAGCTCGAGGGAGTTGACTTCCTTGCTCAGGGTACTATTTATCCTGACATTCTCGAAAGCTTTAAGCAGGCAGAGGGCAAGAAGGCTGTTAAGTCTCACCACAATGTTGGCGGACTTCCAGAGGACCTTCAGTTTGAGCTTGTTGAGCCTATTAAGCTCCTTTTCAAGGACGAGGTAAGAGTTGTTGGTAAGGCACTCGGCTTGCCCGCTGAGATGGTTGACCGTCAGCCATTCCCAGGACCTGGTCTTGGTGTTAGATGCCTTGGTGCTATCACAAGAGATAGACTTCACGCGCTTCGCGAGGCTGATGCAATTCTTCGCGAGGAGTTTAGCATTGCTGGACTTAATCTCAAGGTATGGCAATATTTTGTTGTTATTCCTGACATTAAGAGCGTTGGTGTAAAGGACGAAAGCCGTTATGAGGGCTGGCCTGCAATCATTCGCGCTATCAATACAAAGGATGCGATGACTGCTACAATTGAGGAAATCCCATACGCGCTTCTTCACAAGATTACCGCAAGAATCACAAGCGAGGTTGAGGGCATCAACCGTGTTCTCTACGACCTCACTCCAAAGCCTGTTGGCACAATCGAGTGGGAATAATGCCAAAAACGGCGAAAAGCCTTGCGGCATAAGGATTTTTGAGTTTTAAAACACACTCGTGGCAACGTTTTGGCAACATTCTAGTATTATTCATAAATAAAAAAATTGAGCTAACAGATTTCTGTTTGAAGTCTGTTAGCTCTTTTTTGTTATATTAATCCAACTAAACTGCTTTCGTTCAATGTTGCAAATGGATTGTATTTTTCAAGCAGGCTTTTTACGATGATGGTGCTTCCTGCGCTTATACGGGGACTTAGCGTTATTTCCATCTTTTCAAACGCCTCATTAGCTATGCCCATATCATAATATGGAAATGGTTGCTTTGCTAAACCAAGTTTCATTTTATTAGCTACAACTTGAAAATCAATCATTGCTTTTTCTATTGGCTGATTAATATCAAGCGGAAGGATAGTTAATATATATCGCCATTCGCTCTGAAAAGACCAATGGAGATTTTTGTATCTTCCCAATTCACCTAATGCTATCGACAAATGATCATTTTCTTCCTTCAACAACGAGGGATATAGTTTTTCCTTGTCATCGGTATATTCTACTTTACAAAGGAGTTCTTTCGTCATTGCTTGTACAGAAAGAAATCCTTTTTGAAACATTTCGCTTAAAGGAATAATGCTTTGCAAAGGTTTACCATTTGAATTATCAGTAATTGGGGCATTCACCACTTTGGCAAGTGATTCTGCTGTGTTGTCATATATCATAAATGGATTCTTGCATAATCTGATTCTTACTCCAAGATTTAACGAAGCATACATATTCCACATAGGTATGCTTTCTATAGGATTGTCCGTCCACGAACTTATGTAACAAAATTGACCTATGTTTTTAATGTCTGCCGTTTGCTGTTCTTGAAGGTCGTCCATTTTGTCAAGTGAATTAAAACGGATTGTTCTATTTTTCAAAATCAAGGCAAGCGTTTCTATATTTGTATAGTGGTATAGATATTCGGTATTTTCCATAATCACTTTACCTTTCGATAATTGGTCTTGTTGCCTTCCGGATAGGTATAACGCCAAGCATCATACTCGTCTTTGGTTATCTCTCCGTTGCGGTATTTCTCCGCTTCTTTTTGCCAAGCGGACAAATCTTCAAACAAGGACACGGACATACTGCCCCTATTTTTGTCAAGACGGATACAAACCTCATCGTCGAGCTTGTCTATCTTAAAGCCGTAAATATCCTCTAATGCAAAAAGAGTGTGCATTAGTCCGATATACGAATCAATATCGGGAACGTCAAGCGCAACGGGGCACACGTCAAGCACCTCAGCGAGCTTTTCAATCAAGTCTGCCTTGGGCGTTCTCGGTCCCGCCTCGTATTGAGCTAAACGAATATCGGCGGTCTTTTCGGGAAAGCCGACAGCC